>JAUWXZ010000007.1 GCA_030616125.1 Candidatus Aenigmatarchaeota archaeon | reverse complement strand
AAATCATTAAATTTAAATTCACCTGTATTGATTTTTTCTGTTAAATGTTCCATTATCTTTACTTCTATTTTGTCATCACGTATATGATCAGGTACATATTTTGCCATAATTTCACTATTTCATTAAAAAGCTATATATTTTTTATTAACTTAAAAATACGCTCTTTCAAAGATGTCTTCATCAAATGATCCAGATCAATTGTCGATTTTTACTAAATTAGTAAAAATTTTAGAAAGCCAATTTACTCATTTTGTGATTTTAAGAAAAGCTTTTTAATTTAATTAAAACACTTTTTATTTATGGGGTTGTTTCGCAGAATACCAAAAATGGAAGATAAAAAATGTCCAAGTTGTGGGACTTTAATGTCGAAAAAGCAAGATGTTGAAGTAGCAACTGAAGGAAAACGAATTCCTGGATTTGCAATTTTGGGACCTGTCGCACCTGTTAAGAGAACATATTATAAATTAATTTGGGAATGTCCAAAATGCGGATATGTTGAACAAAAATTAGCTAAGTAATATCGTGTTTCTCCAAAGCCTTCTTAATCCTTTTAAAAAACGGTGTCGGTATCTTACTCTCAACAGCTCTTAAAAGCCAAAAAGTAGGGCACTTAAGTTAACAAGAGTGCTCCCACTGGGATTTGAACCCAGGTCCGCTGCTATTTCCTCATCGTCGAGAAGCAGCTATCCTATCAGCTTAATTTGGCCGGACTAGACGATGGGAGCATAAATCAATAATATTTTGTTAATTTTAAATTTGTGGGCTCGGAGGGATTTGAACCCCCAACCTCTCGGTCCGAAGCCGAGCGCACTATCCTTGTTGTGCTACGAGCCCCTATTTACATTAAGAATTTTTAAGATAAGAAAGATTTAAGTTTTATTGTTTTCAATCACAATTTCAATTAGTGGTAAATGGTGGAAACTTCTAAATACTGGAAGATTGATAAAGAACTGCTTGAGCATGTTTCTAAAATTGCTAGGCTTGAATTAAGCGATGAAGAAAAAGAAAAGTTTATTAAACAACTGGAGGATATCCTAAAGACCTTTAAAAAAATTGATGAAGTTGATACTTCAAAAGTTAAACCTTCTTTCCATGCCCTAGAATTAAAAAATGTCATGAGAGAAGATGAAGTAAAAACCTGGAAATGGAATCCTTTAGCCAATACTAAGCACAAAGAAAAAAAATATTTCAAAGGTCCGAGAATTGTATGAAATCTTTAGTAAAAGAACATATAGAAAAAATAAAATCAGGGAAAATTTCCTTAGATGAATTCATATCTGAAATAAAGAAAAAAATAGAAAAAATTCAATCTGAATATTCACCTTTCATAACTATAAAAATTGAAAATCCAGAGAAAAAAGGGAAACTATACGGAATTCCAATTTCAGTAAAGGACAATATATGCACTCAAGGCATACAATCAACAGCAGGTTCTAAGATCCTAGAAGGTTATGTTCCACCCTTTGATGCTACTTGTGTTAAAAAAGTAAAGGGTCAAGGCTCAGTTATTATCGGAAAAACTGCTCAGGATGAATTTGGGTTTGGAAGCTTCTCTGTTAATTCTTTTGTTATTCCAAAAAATCCTTGGGATAAAACCAGGGTTTGTGGAGGAAGTTCAGGAGGTGCTGCTTGCTTAACTGCTTTAGCAGACTTTCCACATATTGCTATGGCTGAATCTACTGGTGGATCGATTTCTTGCCCTGCTGCTTTTTGTGGAGTTGTTGGAATAACTCCAACTTACGGAAGGGTAAGTAGATTTGGTTTAATAGACTATGCTAACAGCTTGGATAAAATTGGAACAATAGGGAAAACAGTTTATGACACTGCTCTACTACTTTCAGTAATTTCCGGCTACGACACTTTAGATTCTACTAGTTTAGAAGTTAGAGATGAAGATTTTACAAAGTACTGTGAAGAAAATTCAAAAATAAAAATTGCAGTCCCAAAAGAATATTTTGGAGAAGGTGTTGACCCGAAAATTAAAGATTTAGTTTGGAAAGCAATTAAAAAACTTGAAAGCCTAGGAGCAAAATACCAAGAAGTTTCTTTATCTCAGACTACCTATGCATTACCTTCTTATTATTTGATTGCTATGGCAGAAGCTTCCACAAACTTAGCAAAATTCTGTGGTATGCGTTATGGTTTTCATTCAGAGCTAAAAGGAAATTTTGAAGAATACTTTTCTCAGATAAGAAAACTAGGTTTTGGAGAAGAAGCAAAAAGAAGAATTATTTTAGGAACTTATGCAAGGATGGCAGGTTTTAGGGATGCTTATTACTTGAAGGCTTTAAAAGTCAGGAGTCTAGTAATCCAAGACTTTAGAAGAATTTTCAAAAAGTTTGACGTAATTGCCGCACCCACAATGCCAGTAATAGCTCCGAGGTTTGATGAAGTTAAAAAACTTGAACCTATTGAAGCTTATATGATGGATGTCTTAACCGCAGCTCCAAATCTTGCTGGAATTCCTATGATTTCTTTGCCTTGTGGTTTTGTTAAAAGTTTACCTGTTGGCCTGCATTTGATGGCAGATCATTTACAAGAAAAGAAAATTATTCAAGCTGCTCACACCTTTGAGGTGAATGAATGAAAGTTTTAATAGGAATTGAGATTCACGTTCATTTGCTAACAAAAGCCAAACTCTTCTGCAGTTGTTCGACTGACTATGAAGGTAAGGAACCTAATAATTTAGTTTGCCCGATATGTTTGGGATTTCCAGGTTCTAAACCAAAAGTAAACAAAAAAGCTATTGATTTTGGAATATTAGCAGCCAAAGCTTTAAACTGTAAAATTAATCCTGAAATTTTCTTCTCAAGAAAATCTTACTTTTATCCAGACATGCCAAAAAATTTCCAAATATCACAATACGAAATTCCTTTAGCTGTTGGTGGCTACTTAGAAATTTTAGGCAAGAAAATTAGAATCAGAAGAATTCATCTAGAAGAAGATCCCGCTAGGTTAGTTCATGTTGGAGGAGACATAACAAGCGCAACTCATGTTTTAGCAGATTATAATCGAGCAGGAATTCCTTTACTGGAAATAGTTACTGAGCCTGATTTTACTTCTACTAAGGAAGTAAGAGAATTTTTATCCAAACTTTCTTCGATTTTAGAGCACCTAGAGATTTTTGATCCAAGTAAAGAAGCTGGTTTGCGAGTTGATGCAAACATCAGCCTAGAAGGTGGAGAAAGAGCTGAAATTAAAAATATTACAGGATTTGCTAATGTTGAAAAGGCTTTAAATTATGAAATCATAAGACAAAAAAATTTGAGAAGAATTGGAAAGAAAGTTGAAAGAGAGACTAGGCATTTTGATGCTGAAACTAGAAGTACTCATACTCTAAGAAAAAAAGAATTTGAAGAAGACTATGGTTATATTTTCGAACCAGACTTAACAAAAATTGAAATTTCTCAATCTTGGATTAAAAGTTTAAAGATGCCTGAACTACCAGATAAAAGAGTTGAAAGATTTGTTAAACAATATAAAATTCCAAAGCAGCAAGCAAGTGTGATAGTTTATATTGATAAAGCTTTGGCTGATTTTTTTGAGGATTGTTCCAAAATTTATAAAAATTACAAACAGTTAGCAAAGTGGATTGTTACTGACTTGCTTAAATGCTTGAATTGGAACAAAATCACGATCAGGGAATCAAGAGTTAAGCCAAAAAGCTTTGTTGAGCTTCTAAAATTGATAGATAAAGGAAAAATTACTGAAAGACTTGCTAAAGAAATAATTAAAGAATATGTTCCTACTGGAAAATCGCCTGAGCAAATCGTTAAAGAAAAGAAATTGGTTACGATTAAGGGTAAAAAAGAGCTTGAAAAAGTAGTTTTAGCAGTAATAAAAGAAAATAAAAAGGCAGTAGATGACCTAAAGGCTGGAAGGAAAAAAGCATTGGAATTTTTGGTTGGACATGTTCTGAAAAAGACCAGAAAAACAGCAGATCCCAAAGTGGTTAGAGAGCTTATAGAAAAATTGACCAAATGAACATCAAATATTTAAAAGAAGCTAAGAACTTATTATAAACATGCCTCGATAGCTCAGTAGGTTCTTTTGCTATAAAGAGCGCCCGGCTGTTAACCGGAAGGTCGTCGGTTCGAGTCCGACTCGAGGCGTTTATATCAATTTCAATTCCTTTAGTATTCCGGTAAGGCCAAAGGTTTTCTCGGTAGACAAAGTACTTACCCGAACTTAAAGATTCAAATTTTTTTCTGAAAGTTCGCAAAAATTATTTAAAATAACATATAGGAAACTCTATATAAATTGACTTAAATACCAGAAAAAAGTAATTATTAGGGTTTTTTGAACTAATTCTGGTACTGTTTATTATAAAATTTTATTTTTTCTAAAATTAAGTTAATCGATTGCCTTAATAAAGGTTTTCGATGACACAAAATATGTTTTATAAAAGATAGGAGGAGAAAAAATGGGAGAAATGGATTCAATTGTAAAAAACGCTTTAGAAAAAACGTTTGGTGAAGATTCTCCAACAACAAGATTTAAGCTAGAACCTACTTCAGGAGCTACTTTTAGCAATGTTGATTACTATAAACTAGCTGAACAAGAGTTTGGCTTTTCAGTAAAAAAGGCTAAAATTATTGCCGTTGGTTGCGGTGGCGCAGGACAAAACACAATTACAAGACTTGCAGAAATGGGAACTGAGGGAGCAGAAACAGTCTCTCTTAATTCCGATGCAAAGCACTTAGCAGTAGGAAAATCAGATAGAAAAATTTTGATTGGAAGAGAGTTAACTAAAGGATTGGGATGCGGTGGTTATCCAGAAATAGGAAGAAAATGTGCAGAAGAGTCCAGAAACGAAATAAAAGAAGCATTGGAAGGTTGTGATCTAGTATTTGCAATAGCCGGTTTAGGCAAAGGTACAGGCACTGGTGCTGTTCCAGTTGTATGCGAAATTGCTAAGTCCATGGGAGCTATTGTCATTGCAGTTGTTACAATGCCGTTCAAAGTAGAAGGAGTGAGGATTTCAAAAGCAGAGGACGGATTAGCTAGTCTGAGACAGGTTTGTGATACAGCAATAGTAATAGAAAATGACAAGTTGTTAAAATATGCTGGTAATTTGTCCATTCAGCAAGCATTTGCAGTTGCAGACGAACTAATAGCAAGCATGGTAAAAGGAATCACAGAAACAATTACTCTACCAAGTTTAGTCAACCTAGATTATGCCGATGTAAAGGCAGTAATGCGCACTGGTGGAGTTTCAGCCATAGGGGTTGGTGAGAGCAAACAATCAGATAGAGCAATGGACGCAATCAACAAAGCATTGACAAATCCTTTGCTGGAAGTTGATTACACTGGTTCAACTGGGGCATTGATACACATAACTGGTGGACCAGACCTAAGACTGGATGAAGTTAATGCAATTGGAGAAGCAGTCGCACAATATTTAGATCCTTCGGCACAAGTTTTCTGGGGAGCAAGAATTTTGCCTGAGTTTGAAGGTAGGGTTCAGGTAATTGCAATCATTACTGGAGTTAAGTCGCCCTACATACTTGGACCAGTAAGCTATGAGACACCAGTAACAAGAGAAATAAGCCAAACTTTGGGAATTGATATAATAAGATGAAAATTCCCTCCTTTTTCATTTTCAAAACGGAGGGGGAAGCAAATGCCAGATGAAAATATTTACGACCCTTTAACAGACTCTGAAGAGGACGAGGAAGAAGAAATTTAATCTTAAGGTTTGGATTAGAGTTTTCATTAGACTTGGGTATTTTCAACACACATTGGTCTAGGAAATTGAAGAAAACAAAAAGTATTAAGTTAGGGAACAAAATTATTTTGTATGAAAAATATTTCTAAAAAAACTAAAGAGAAAGCTTCTTTGCTTTTGAAAGAAGGTAAAGTTATCAAAGAAGTCGAGACTGATAAAAGAATTCATTTTAAAGTTATCAGTAAAGAAACACACTCTGTGATTTTTGACAAGGAAAAAAACACCTGGGAATGTGATTGCAAGTGGGGATCTTTAAGAGAAAAACATTGTTCGCACATCCTAGCTTGTAATTTGTTTTTAGAAAGAACTAAGTAAATTTCTATGGAGTTATTCTACTTCTATCTCGGGGGAACATTGTGACTTCTCTTATATTTGCTCTGTTAGTAATAGTCATGGTAATTCTTTCTAATCCTATGCTCCAGCCAGAATGATATGGGGCGCCATATCTAAAACACTCTATGTATGATTTAAACCTTTCTGGATTTAGCCCCTTTTCTTTTAATTGTTTTATAAGCAATTCTGGAATATGAATTCTCTGAGTACCGGAAGCAATCTCTATACCACTATGAATTAAATCAAAAGCCTTACAAATTTCTGGCTTTTTTTCATGGGGTATTGCATAGAATGCCTTAATTTTTGTTGGCCAATCTTTTATGAAAAAAGTGTTCCCGACTAATTTTGATATTTTTTTTTCTTGAGTCTTTGAAAAATCTTCTCCCCAAGAAATTTCCTCTTTATGTTCTTTTAATAAATTTATCGCTTGCGTGTAACTGATTCTTTTCAACGGCAGTTTTGGAATTTTTAAATCTGTTTTTAAGATTTTTAATTCATTTTCGCAATTCTTTTTCACTCGTTTCAAAATATAGACAAGACATTCCTCCAAAACTTTCATAATATCTTCATCATTTGTAAAAGCTTGCTCAATATCCATCTGTCTTATTTCATTCAAATGTGTTGGTTGGTCAAATTTTTCTGCTCTAAAGCAAGGAACAATCATAAAAACTTTTTCAAACGCAATTGCACACATTTGCTTATACAATTGAGGGGATTGAGCAAGAAATGCTTCCCTTTCAAAATAAGGAAGTTGAAATAGTTCTGCACCACCTTCGCTTGCAGAAGAAATTAATATTGGTGGCTGAATTTCTAAGTAATTTCTATTGCTGAAAAATTCGCGAAAAGATTTGCTTATCTGTGACTGAATTTTAAAAATTGCTTTTGCCTTATCGGTCCTAAAATATAAAAACCTCCAGTCTAGCTGGGTATCTAAATTTGCTTTTGCTACCCGTCTAGGATCTAAAGGTAAAAGAACTTTGGATTTGTTTATGACATTTATTTCAGACGGAATTATTTCTATTCCCTCAGGAGCCTGCTTGTTTTTTACGACTTTTCCTTTAACAGCAACAACATCTTCTTGATGAAGCTTACCCATTAACTCTAAAAGTTTTTTTGTAACTTTATCCTTTGAAGCAGTAATTTGGATTATCCCATCTTTATCTCTCAAAAGAACAAAATTGATTCCACCTAAAATTCTTGTATCATAAACCCATCCTGCTAAAACAACTGATTTTCCTATATGTTTTTTAAGTTCACCAGTGTAATGAGTTCTTCTTAGCAGATTACCACCCCGAATTATACAAAAAAATCCAAACTAGTAACCAAACTAAGATAAAAGTTACAAGACTATTAAGAATTAAACTGGTTTTTTTAGATTTACCAGATCTTATTAGCAAAAAACATGCTGCAAAATAAACAATTGAAGGAATTAAAAAAGAAAGAAAACCTGCAAAAAAATTTGAAATTATTCCTGCCATTACCCCAAGAGCAGAAAATGTTATTACAGTAATTTGATCTTGATTCATTTTTTTCACTTTATAACTATTTAATTTTCTTTATGAAATCTTTTATTCTCCTCTGCCAAGATTTTTCTTGTAACAATTTAGTAGTAATCCATGATTTTCTAACATATAAAGGTAGTTCTTTTTTTTCTTTTATTAACTTTTCAACAAATTCAATTGTCCTTGAGTCATGGCTATATCCAACTCCAAAATCAAATTCAGCTTTTCTTTTGATTTCTTCTATAGCTTTGTCTCTTTCTACCTTTGCGATTATTGAAGCAGCGGAAACCACAGGAACAGATTCATCCAAATAATTTTCTACCACAAGATTAAATTTTTTGTTTTTAAGGAAAGAAACTACCAAGCTCTTAAATTTTTTTGAATTTTGTTCTAAAGAATCAATATATGTTTTGTCTCCGTCACACATCTCGATTATTTGTGCCATTTTTATCGCTTCGATTTTATCAAGGTTTATTCCTTTTGCTCTATAACTATCAATTTTACAGGCCTGCACACTCAGGATAACAATGTTTTTTGCTATTTTCTCAATCTCTTTCGCAAGCTCTTCCCTTCTCTTTGGAGATAATTTTTTCGAATCTTTTACTCCAAAAGCTACTAATTTCTTTTCATAGTTTTTATCAATTGTTACTCCAGCTATTACCATTGGACCTATAAGTGCTCCACGACCAGCTTAACGTCTTAAAAAGATTTCGTCGATGCCGCAGATTAAAATACAATCACCTACTTTCAGTTTAGTTTTTTCTATTTATACTTTCCAATGACTCATACCAAGTTTGAATATAAAGACATCTTCAACCAAATCCCACAGTAAATGTAGAGCAATTGACAAAAAACAAAGTCCTACAAGAAAAAATCTTGGATCTAAAATTAAAATTGAGCAAACGAGAGAAATAATTATCGATAAAAAATTATGAAATGGGTATTTTCGAGGCACTGGAGACACCCATGCTGTTTTAAACCAATACTTGATACCACGCTTTTTAAGAAATGGAATATGATCCAAATCTATAACACATTGAGCAAATA
This sequence comes from Candidatus Aenigmatarchaeota archaeon, assembly GCA_030616125.1. GTDB lineage: Archaea > Aenigmatarchaeota > Aenigmatarchaeia > CG10238-14 > SCSR01 > JAUWXZ01. The sequence continues at coordinate 5,442 of JAUWXZ010000007.1, read as the reverse complement.
AAACTAAAATAAAACCGGACCAATTTAAATTAAAAATAAAGCAAATTCCTATTACAATTATTAAATGAACTAAAGCATGAAATAAAGCATAAGTTAAACCCATTTTCTTACCTCAATTATTATATGATTGGTCTAGAAAAAATAAAAATTAGTTTATTGAAAGGTGAGACCATAGAAAAAATTTTAGAAAATTTCAATTGGAAGGAATTTGAGGAGGTAATCGCAGAAATTTTTAGAAGAAATGAATTTAAAGTTAAACAAAATTTCAGATTTAAGACAAAAAGAAGATTTGAAATTGATATTATTGCAATGAAAAGTGATATAGTCTTTTGCGTAGATTGTAAAGAATGGGGCAAAGGAAGATACAAAAAAACTGGTTTAAGACATGCTGCAAAAAATCAAGAAAAAAGAGCTGAAGAACTTGAAAATCTTATAAAAAAGAATCCAATCATTAAAAACACATTTAAGATAAATAAAAATTGTAAATTTTTTCCTTTGGTTGTAACTTTACTAGAGGAAGATTTAGTAAAAGAAAACAATGTTTTTATCGTTCCTGTGTGGAAATTGGATAATTTTTTACTTGAAATTTATATTTAAGCCTTTCGAAAGGTATTTAAAAACACTTTAAATACCTTTACTAATATATAAAAAATGTGATAAAGTGGTTAAATATAAAAAATGTGATAAAGTGGTTAATTTTGGAATAAAAGTTGAAAACATAGTTGCTTCAGTATCTTTGGGTATTACCATACCTTTAAATAAAATTGTTTCTAAAGTAGAGGGAATGGAGTATGAGCCTGAACAGTTTCCTGGATTGGTTTATAGAATGAAAAACCCCAAAGCGGCTGCACTAGTTTTCGGTACTGGTAAAGTTATTTGTACTGGAGCTAGGAATATGAAAGATATTAAAGAAGTTTTTAATAAAGTAGTAAAAGTTGTACGATCATCTGGAACAAAAGCACCTAAAGAATTTGAGGTTCAAGTTGAAAATATAGTTGCCTCTGCTAAAATAGACAATAGTCTAAATCTTGATACAATTGCATTTAAATTGGAAGAGTCTGAGTATGAGCCTGAACAGTTTCCTGGATTGGTTTATAGAATGACTAAACCTAAGGTTGCATTTTTATTTTTCGGTACTGGTAAAATTATTTGTACTGGAGCTAGGAATATGAAAGATATTAAAGAAGCTTTGGGAAAAGTTTACAAAAAATTAAAATTGATCGGTGCTATAAGTAAAGCTAGGTAAACTCAAAGGACTTTTTGAAAGATTTCAAATATTAGGAAAATATAAAATTAATTAAAGTTATAACAATAGTAGTATGGAAAAAGAAGAAATAACTGAAAAATTTTCTGAATTTTTGAATGATTTCTATAAGAATGATTTAATTAGTGCTGCAACTGAAGGAAAAAAATTTATTAATATAGATTTTTCTTTGCTAGATAAATTTGATGTTGAGTTGCCTGATTCTATTCTAGAAAATCCAGAAGAAAATATTTCATTAGTAGAGGATTCTATTAAGTTAATTGATACAGGTTTGGCTGAAGCAAAATTGAAAATTAGATTTTTCAATCTACCAGAAAGTAAACAAATAAGAATTAGAAACATAAGAGCTGAGCATATAGGAAAAATTGTTGTTGTTGATGGAATTGTTAAGAGGGCTAGCGAGGTTAGGCCAGAAGTTTCTGAAGCAGTTTTTTCTTGTCCTGAATGCGAAGCTAGAATCTATGTAATTCAGAAAGAAAGAATGATTAGACCACCAATAAGGTGCGATTGTGGTAATACAAGAGGATTTAGATTAATTGACCAAAAGCTTTATGATGCCAGATGGGTTGCAATAGAAGAACCCTCTGAAATTACAACTGGAGAAAGACCTTCTGAGATAATGGTATTCTTGAAAGAAGATTTAACCTCACCTAAAATGAGAAATAAAACTGACCCTGGAAATCGAATAAAAATTGTAGGAATTTTGAAGCAATTACCAAAAAGAGTTAAAGGAACTATATCTAGGCAACTAGAAATTTACATTGATGCCAATTTTGTTGAAGCTGTAGAACTTGAATGGGAAGAATTGGAAATTACCCCAGAAGATGAAAATAAAATTTTAGAACTAGCAAAGGATCCAGAAATTTATAATAAATTAATAGGTTCAATTGCCCCAGCTTTGTATGGACTAGAAGAAATAAAAGAAGCTATCGCTCTACAGTTGTTTGGTGGAGAAGCACATATACAAAAAGATAAATCAAGAGTAAGAGGAGATATTCACTATTTGTTAGTTGGAGACCCATCGACCGCAAAATCTGTATTGATGAAAGTTGTTTCAAGTTTAATTCCTCGTGGAAGGTATGTTTCGGGAAAAGGTGTCACCGCAGCTGGACTTACTGCTTCAGTAATAAAAGATGAAGAATTTTTAGGTGGATGGGTTTTGGAAGCCGGTGTTTTAGTTTTATGCAATCGTAGCTTGTGCGCCATAGATGAATTTGAAAAAATAGAAAAAACAGATTTGATTGCGCTGCACGAGGCGATGGAACAGCAAACCATAAGTATTGCGAAGGCAAATATAGTGGCTACTTTACCAGCGCAAACTGCTATACTAGGAGGGGGGAATCCAAAGCTAGGAAGATTCGACCCCTATTTACCTATAAGGGAACAAATAAATGTTCCAGAAACTATTCTTGCTAGGTTTGATTTAAAATTTGCCTTAAGAGATATCCCAAACCCCGAAATAGATGCAAAGATAGCCGATCATATTTTGAAGGCTAGACATTTTGGAGAAGATGAAGTTTCTCCAGTAATTGAAATTAATTTATTTAAAAAATATATTGCATATGCAAGAAAAAATTGTCATCCAAAACTATCAAGAGAAGCTGGAGAAAGTATAAAAAATTTTTTTGTTAAATTAAGAGAAAGAGTTACTTCTGAAGAGGCACCAGTTCCAATCACTTTAAGACAGTATGAGGCTTTGATTAGACTAGCAGAGGCTTCTGCAAAAGTGCAATTGAGAGATAGGGTAACTGAAGAAGATGCTTTGCGTGCTATAAACTTGATGAAAGCTTCGCTGAGACAATTTGGTTTTGAGCCAGAAACAGGAAAAATTGATATAGACAGAGCTGAAGGATTAAGGGTCACATCCGCTCAAAGAAGCAAAATCAGAATAATGCTAGATCTATTGGGGGACCTTGGAAAAATTTACGGAAAGGATATTCCAACAGAAGAAATTGTAAAAAGGGGAGTAGAAGAAGGAGTAGATAATGCTGAAGAAATTTTAAGGAAAATGCTCTCAGAAGGTATACTTTATTCACCAAAAATTGGCATTGTGCAAAAGTTATGATGATAAAAAGATTGCCAGCAAAAAAAGTTAGAATTTTTGACTTGGTCAATGGAAAATTTTTTCCAGGAAACAAAGAAGAAATGAAACCTAGCTACTTAATAACACCCCTGGGTGAAAAAATTTCCAGGGTAAATTTAGTTGGCTCTGTCACAGATAAATTCTTAAGTGAAGATGAAAACTATTCTACGATTACCCTAGATGATGGCAGCCAAGCTATAAGAGTAAAAAGTTTTAAAGAAAAGGTTGATCTGTTAAAAAATATTGAATTGGGAAACTTGGTTTTGGTTATAGGTAAACTAAAAGAATTTAATGGAGAGGTTTATGTTAACACTGAAATTATCAATAAAATTGAGGATCCGAACTATGAAAGTTTAAGAAAATTAGAAATTTTAGATGAATTGATTCCACAGAAAAAAATGGTTGAAGAAATTAAAGGTTTGCAAAATGAGCTCTCAGAAGAAGAATTAAAAAGTCATGTAAAGCAAAAATTTGATTTGGACGATGAATGTTTGCGAGTAATTTTAGAGTTTAAACAACTAGAAGATATTGATTATAAGCCAAAAATACTTGAGTTGATGAAAAATTTAGATAAGGGAGAAGGTGTAGAAATAGGTAAACTATTAGAGTTGTGCAACCTACCTGAAAGTGTAGTTGAAAATTCAATAAATGATTTGCTCTCTTCTGGAATTTTATATGAACCAAAACCAGCAGTGTTAAAAAAAGTATAAATTCTCTTTATTTAAAGTTAGCATTAAATAATTAGAGATGATAAGATGAGTTTTGAATATGAAGAATTGCTTAAAAAAGCGATTGAAAAAATACCAAAAAAAGTTTCTTCCGGTGAAAGATTTAAAATTCCAGAAGTTGTTATAGAAGTTCAAGGAAATAAAACACTTGTAAAAAATTTTGGAGAAATTTTGTCTGCATTGAGAAGGGATTCAAGCCATTTATCAAAGTATTTATTTAAAGAATTGGCAACACCAGGAAACATTCAAAATAATATTTTAATTTTGCAAAGAAAAGTTCCTAAAGAAATTTTAGAAAATAAAATTGAGAGCTACGTAAAAGAATTTGTTTTTTGTAAGATATGTAATAAACCGGATACAAAACTTATTAAAGAAGGTAATTCTCTATTTATAAAATGTGAAGCCTGCGGTGCAAAAACTCCTGCAAGACAAATATAGGTTTTAGGATGTTTTGGGGCAAAATCTTTTCAACAAAATATAATTTGGTAATTGCAATTTGTGATGAGGAATTGTTAAACAAAAAAGTTGGAAAGGAGTTTAAAATTAAAATTAGCAAAGATTTTTACGGTGAAAAATTAATTGATACAAACATCGCCTTAAAACTCATGAAAAAAGCTACTATTGGAAATTTAATTGGGAGAAATATTATTGATCTAGCAAAAAAAAATGGTTTTATTATAAGAGAAAACATTATTTTAATTGATGGTATCCCACACGCGCAATTTGTCAAAATCTAAAGCACAATTTTTTATTTTGTCTGCGTTTGTGATTGTAAGTGTTTTATTTGTTATCGGTGGGTGGATCGAACCTTTGACCATACCAGATACTTCTCAAGTTGCTTTAAGAGAAGAGCCGTTCATTTTTAACAATGTTAAGGAAAAGGCTATGTTAGTTGTAATTGAAAGTAAAAGTTGTGAGGAACTCAAATATAACTTGGGAGAATATAAAAATTTTGTCGAGTTATACGCTATAAGAAAAGGAAAGCTGATTTTATTTTATGAATTTGAATCTCCATGTGAACTTCCAAATGGAGAAGAAATACCAGCAGTTGTTGATTTCAATTTAACGTTCAGTTCACCACAGATACAGATAAATAGCCTTTTTCATGAAACATGGAATCCTCCTAGCTGAATTGGACTAACTCAACACTATTAGGAACATTTTAGCCAATAACCCATTTTAGATTCAAGCGTATCCATTGGGTCTATCTCTTCCCAATTTTGTGCATCCGCGTCCCAATAGTACGGGCCATCAATTATACTACAAAGAGAGCTTGCAGAGGTAGGAGCGGAAGGTGCACCAATCAAGTTATATCCTGATATCAGTGACGGAATATGCGAAACTTCTGTAACTCCAGAAACGGTTAC
>JAUWXZ010000074.1 GCA_030616125.1 Candidatus Aenigmatarchaeota archaeon | reverse complement strand
TTTAAAAGGAGTTTACGGTACTGTTGCAAATCTAATTTCTGTTCCAGAAGAATTTAAAATTGCAGTAGAAGTCGCTGCAGGTTTTCATTTACACGACTTGGTTGTAGAAAATGAAGAGGTTGCTTCTTACTGTATAGATTTATTGAAAAGGGAAAGGATTGGGAGAGCGACTTTCTTACCGTTAAACAAAATTAGACCAATGTTATTCAGAGATAATGAATTACTTGGAAGACATGGAGTAATTGGTGTTATCTCCAAACTGATAAAGTATGAAACAAGGTTTATGTCTGCAATGGAATTTGTTTTTGGAAATACTTTGGTGGTTGAAAATTTAGATTCTGCTAAGGCTGTGGGAATAGGAAAAGCTAGGATGGTTACACTTGATGGAGATATGATAGAAAGATCTGGAGCTATGATCGGTGGGTATTATATAAAAATCCATCCAAAACTTGTTGAAACTTCTGCAAAAAAAGAAATTGAAAAATATTTGATTTTAAGAAAAAATTTAGAAAAAGAAACTGAAAAACTGAAAACTGGATTAGAAGAATTAGAGAAAAATCTTAAAAGCTATGCTTCTTTAGAATCAACAAGGGAGTTCATCGATTTAGAAAAATTAAAAATATCTTCAGAAAGGGAATTGGAAGAACTAAGAGAAAGAAGAAGAAAGCTCTATGAAAGAAGATTAACTTTGCAAGATAATTTGAATAAATTAAAAATTGAAAAAGCAAAAATAGAGGCTGAAAAAGAAAGTGTTGGGATAGAAGTAGAACAATATGGAAAAATTGAGTATATAGACGAAAGACTTTCTGTTCTAGAAGAATTCATAAGAAAAGCGACAAAAGAATTGGCTTCTATTGGTTTAGTCAATCTAAAAGCAATTCAAGAGTATGACAGCTTTAAGTCTGAATTTGATGTATACAAAAAGAAATGTGAGAAAATTTTGGAAGAGAAAAAAGCAGTTCTGCATATGGTTGAAGAAATTGAAGAAAAAAGAAGAGAAGTTTTCCACAAATGCTTAAAAGAAGTTAGCGAGGAATTTAGCAAAATATTTATAAAAATGTCTGGAGGTAATGCAACTCTAGAACTGGAAAATACTTTAGATTTGGAATCTGGACTGATAATAGAAGCAAACCCAAAGGGCAAAAGGTTATTAAATATTGATTCAATGTCTGGTGGTGAAAAAACTTTAACTGCTTTGGCATTTTTGTTTGCGATCCAGAGATACAAGCCAGCTCCTTTTTACATTTTGGATGAGATTGATGCAGCCTTAGATAAAGAAAATACAAAAATGATTGCTGAACTGATTAAAAAACTTTCAAAGGAAGCCCAATTTATTGTCATAACTCATAATGATCAGACAATTAAATATGGTGATCGTGTCTATGGTGTGACCATGAGTCAGGGGGAATCTAAAATACTTGGACTGGAGCTACCAGCATGACAGATGAAGAAAATATTTTGCAAATGATAATAGAAAAAGAAAGTTGGGAAGAAATCATTTATCATATAGTCAGTTTAGAAAAGCTTGACCCTTGGGATATTGATTTAATTAAACTTACAGGTGGTTTTTTAAAGTTTTTAAGAAATACAGAAGAATTAGACTTCAGAATTCCTGCCAAGATTGTTTTTGTTGCGGCTGTTCTATTAAGGCTAAAGGCAGAGCGCCTATCTATTTTTGAAGAAAGAGAGGAAGCTGAAATTTCTGAAGCCAAACCTTTTGTGGACTTAGGCATAGACCCAGATTTGGTTCAACTTGGATATCCTATAAAAAGAATTCCAAAGAGACAAGTTACTCTAGACGAACTGATTAGTGCTTTAAAAAAAGCCTTAACAGTTAAAGAAAGAAAAATCGAAAGAAAGAGAATCTGGAGAGCTCAGCTTCAGGCAGAAATTACCGAAGAAGACATAACAGAAAGAATAGAAAAAATCATGAGGAAAATTGAAGAGTTAATAGAGAAATCGAAAAAAGATAAATTAGAGTTTAGAAAGTTAGTTAGAAAATGGGATCGTGAAAAAATAGTTGAGTATTTAACTCCTCTGTTGCATTTGGAGCAAGGTGAAAAAATTAGATGTGAACAAGAAGATTATTTCAAGGAGATTTATATTTTCAAGCGAACTTCTTCAACTTAGTATTCTTATGTGATAAGATGTCTATAATTCCTTTCACTTTTTGAGTCATAGTCCAAAGCGTTTCATTCTTTTAAAGAAGGCCAATTATTTTTCAATTTTCTTTTCTATCTGATATGTTCCTGAGCCAATTTTACTAATTGATATCCAGCTATACCTACTAGGAAATAAAACGGCCATAAAATTATAGGCCAATCACCAGGAAAATAATGCCAGATACCCTTTGATACAGCCATGTATTCCATGCCAAATGCTAAACCAATACCAATCATACTTACTATAATCTGTTGCTTAATTTCTTTTCTATTTCTGTAGCCCTTCCTATAAATAATAATTAATAACCATACACAAACTAGAGTACCAAGTACAAGGTACCAACCCTCTCCAAATGAAAAATAAATATTCATATAATCATAACTTCATTAAATATTTTTCAAAATTTTTTACTTTCCATAGTCAACTTTATTTTAATTGTTCCAGTACCTCTCCCAGAGCTTCAATTTCCTCTGCATACTTGGTGAAGTTTCCTGCTTTTAAAGCATCTTGAGCAGCATTATAGTGTTCCAAAGCTTCCTCTATCAATTGTTCTGGCAAAAGTTCTTCTATTTCTTCTTCAACTTCTTCTGGAATTTCCCCGAATACAACATTTAATGCGTCTGTTAAGCTTTCTTGCATGCTTAATTTGTTTCCAAATGCTACA
>JAUWXZ010000033.1 GCA_030616125.1 Candidatus Aenigmatarchaeota archaeon | reverse complement strand
GCTAGCCATCCTAGCATAATATCGTGTATCTTGTTCTGATTGTACAGAACTCCAAGCTCCAGGATCATCAGCTACAAATATAACAAGACCGGCTCTTACTCCTGTGTAAGCTACTGGAATTACTGAATCAATTGCAACATTAAGCCCAAAATGTTTCATTGAAACTATGGCCCTTACTCCTGAAAATGCGGCTCCAGCTGCTGTTTCAAAAGCAACTTTCTCATTTGTAGAATATTCAAAATAAAAACCTAGTTTCTTTGCTAAAAGAGATAAAACCATTAGAACTTCAGAGCTAGGTGTTCCTGGATAACCTGTAGCTACACCAATACCAGTTTCTAATACACCTCTTGCAATTGCTTCATTCCCCAATAATGCTATTTTTTTTCCAGGTTTTTCTGATACTTCTGTTTTCATTTTAGATATATTTGCATTTCTTCTCTTCTTTTTCTTCACTCTCTTCTTGCCCAATTATCATACACCTCTATAATAATTGTATAACTTAGAAAAATTAAATTAATCCTATGAACATTAAAATTTCAGCAACTTTTGAAGGAAAATGTTCTTTATGTGGAAAGGAAACAATTGTTTTTTCTGCAGGTAATGAAGACACAAAAAAAGTTATTACTGTTTGTAAAGAATGTGTAGATAAGCTCGGAAATATGTCATTGGAAGATGCTCTTGAAAAGTTTGGTGTAAAAGATGAAAAAGTATTTGAAAAAGGAATAAAAATTGAAAGAAAATAAGGTTAAAAACTTTTTTTACTTAAAGTAAGCTCAGATTTGTTTCTTTGGTCCTAGTTCGTCCTATTTTTCCTTCTTTACCTAAAGCATCGGAAATGACCTCTCCCAAAAAATAGATATTTTATACTTACTTTAACTTAATCATGCGAAGAGACAAATGGAAAATTTTAACAACTCAAGTAGATTATGATAAGTATACTGTTCCAATTTATGATTCTGTTGGAAGAAGTAAATGTATACCCCTACTTAAAACTTTGATGTCTTCTTTTTGTACGAACAACTGCAAATTTTGCGCTTTCAGGTGTGGAAGAAAAACAAGGAGGGAAAGATGGGAACCAGAGGAACTGGCAAAAGTTACTTTAAAACTTTGGAAAGAGAGAAAAATTCAAGGTTTATTTTTATCTTCAAGTGTAGAAAGAGATCCTGATCTAGCTGTAGAAAAACAAATAGAGACTGTAAGAATTTTAAGAAAATTAGGATTTACTGCTTACTGCCATTTAAGATTAATGCCTTCTGTGAATAGAGAACTAATAAAACAATCAGTTGAATTAGCGGATAGAGTTGGAATTAATATAGAATTTCCTAGAGCAGAGTATTATAACGATATGAAAATTTTTCTTAATTTTAGACAAGACATAATTAAAAGAATGAAATTTCTTTCCAGAGAAGTTAAAAAAGCTCAGGAAGAAGGAAAATGTAAAGCTGGCTTGGATAGCCAAATGATCGTTGGTGCAGTCAATGAAACTGATAAAGAAATTTTGCAAATTAGTGAATGGCTTTACAGTAAACTAAAGGCAAGAAGAGTTTATTTTTCAGCTTTTGAACCGATTAAAAATACACCTTTAGAAAATCAAAAACCAGAGAAAAAATGGAGAGAATATAGATTATATCAATCATCGTTTTTGATTCAAAGATATGGGTTTAAAGCAGAAGATTTTGTTCTAAACGAGTTTGAAAATCTTTTACCAAACCAAGATCCTAAATTTTTGGTTGCAAAAAAATCTGCTTTGTTTGTTGATGTTAACAATGCTAAATTCAGAGAATTGATTAGAGTTCCCGGAATAGGAATCGAGACTGCAAAGAAAATTATTAGTCTTAGAAACTCTGGAGTCAGGCTTAGCTCAGAGAAAAAACTCAAAGAAGTTGGGGTAATTCTAAAAAGAGCAGTACCATTTCTTAAGATTTCTAGTTTAAGGAAATTAACTTATTTTGTTTAGAGGATTACAACCTTTAGTGATTCTAATAATTTTAGTACTCCAAACTGATAATCAATTTTTAATGAGAAATACATTGTTGGTAGCAATTCTACTAATTTTGACAATTGGTTCAATAATATTTGTTTTGAGATTTTTTTTATCAAATAAAGGTGAAAAGATCATACTGGTTTCTAGAGTTGTAGATACTGATACAGTTGAACTAACAAATGGAAAAGTAATTAGGCTAATTGGAATTAATGCACCAGAAAAAATGAGTTTTATTTTGAGGAGGTAAAAAATAAATTAATTTTAGAATATGGCTATTAAATTTTCAATTTTTTTGTTTTTCTAGTTCTTTTCTCTATTGTTAGTGGGCCTCTATAACCACATTTTTTACATTGGTAAATCACTCCAAGCCATGGGAGGAGGATTAGTTCATTACTTTTACATTTTGGGCATTGTCTAGAACTTTTTGTACTCATTTTTTAAGTCTCCTGGGTTTAACCTCGCCAAATTTCAATTCAGCATGACATTTTACACAGATCAAAATTCCCTTTTTAATTATTATTTTATCAAAATTTAGTTTACCATGAGTAGGACAAAACATTCTTGCTAGAATTTAATCACCAGACTCTAACTTCTCTATCAATTCCATGTTCATCACATTTCTTATTAACATACTTAAATATTTATTCCATTTTCCTTTGATAAAAATTTGATGAAAGCAGATTTAAAAATACAAACACCTAAAGTTAAATAATGAGAAAAAACAAGAAACAAAAGAAATTAAAGAAGTTAGAAAAGTTTGTAATTAAAGAAATGGAAAAGTATATAAAACTTCATAAAGAACATGAAAAAGATTTAAAATATATCGGTTAAAAAGACAATTTTTTGATTTCTTTTTTTAATGTGTTCGGTAACAATTTTGGGAAATCAACAGGAAAACTTAATTTTCTTATTCGTGGATTATTTTTTTCAAATCTAAATTTAATCAGGCCATTTTGTTCAAGTTTTATCAAAGCATGACGAACTCTGCCACCAGTCATTCCTAGTTCTTTTGATATCTCATAAGTGCTAAATCCTGGATTTTTACATATAAAACTATAAATTTCATCTTTTGTCGAGGTTTCTTTTGACATTTTTATCTCTGAAACTAATTATTTGTTCTGGAGAAGGATTTTTAAACTTTTCTATTTAATAACATATGTTGATATTATGGCAAGAGTATTGACAGAATTAGATAAAACAATCTTATTATCTTTTCTTATTCTTGCAAAAGGTACTAGTAGGTATATATCTCAGGATCCTGTGGTTTTGAAATTTCCAATAAGGCAAAGGAGATCAGTTATGAAATATATCAAAAAATTAGAAAAGGATAAACTACTAAGTAAATATGCAACAAAAGAAAGTTATAGATTAACGGATGAAGGTCTAAAAAAAGCCTTAAGGTTGCTTCACGAGGGAGCCAGATTAATTTAAGATTTTTTCTTTTTAATCAAATATTTCAAGCTATACCCAAGAGCTGTTAGTATAACCCCAAGTGTGAACACAATCAATAGTTTAGTTGATATTGAGTTGAAGATTTGATCAACTAAAGGTGATACAACGGCCATAACCTCTGCTGGAATGTAACCTTTAATAAAATTCAACAGAAAATATGGAATTCCTGTGAAAATTAAAACTATACCAAAATTTTTTAGTCTCCCAGACCAAGTTTTAAGGGAGATAAAAAGAATAATCGCTCCTATTGCAGTTCCGATCCATAAAAATTTTTCCACACTTTTAAAAAAATTGTTTGCATGAGCTGAAAACAAAACTATAGGATATCCCTTCGCTTCTTGTAAACATTCGATAAATTCACATTCATATTTCTCATAATAAATTTTATTGAGTAACTCGACTCCAATTAAAGAAGATAACTCTTCAGCCTCGACCTCTCTGATTTTTGAACAGTTTAGAGTTATATTTATTTCGTTTACAGGCATTTCAATGGTTTCTTTATTAGTACATTGATATAGTAAACTAGAATGCGTTTCACTTATTTGTTCCTCAGTAACGTTTTCTGTTAATTGTTTAGAAAATAAATCAACTACAATTGGTTTAAGATTATCATATTCTGTAAGTTCAATAAAACTTGCTGTAAAAATTGATGTCCCTAAAAAAATAGAAAATATAAATACACCTAGAACTTTTCCTATTACTCTTAAAATACTCATTATTTAAATTTAAAAACACAAAATTAAAAACTTTTAAACAAAATTAAGTATGAAAAAAACGAAACTGTAATTTATGCGTCGTAGAGCTTACAGAAAACCAAGATTGACTCTTATTTTTATTGTCGCGTGTATTATAATTTCTGTAATTGGAGCAACCTTTCCAATTATGCAAAAAACTTTTCAAGAATTAGCTTTTGTTCCAGCTTATTCTTTTCAACGGCCGTGGACTTTTGTTACTTCTATATTTTTACATGGTGATATTTTTCCGATAGAGGAAAATGGAAAATTTTATACTGATTTTTCTCATTTAATATGGAATATGCTTGCTTTGTTTATCTTTGGAATTTACCTAGAACCAAGGGTTAGCAGAATAAAATTCCTATTTATATTTCTTTTTGCCGGTATTCTTGGTAATGTGGCCTACTTAATTATTTCATTTAATTCAATCATCCCAGCAGTGGGAGCAAGTGGGGCAATCTGTGGAATGCTAGGTTTGTTAGCAGCTTTATTCCCAAGTCTTATAATCCGGATTGGTTACCTGTTTATACCAGTACTTGTTATCGCTTTTATTTGGATAATAAGTTCAATTTTAGGATTATTTACAATCAGTAATATAGGATATGAGGCACATTTGGCTGGACTATTAATTGGGATTTTATACGGTTTTCATTTAAGAAAAAAAGTAAGAAGACACTATAGATATTAACAAACTTTGATTTTTCCATTTGCTAAATCCGTACAGAATTCATTTATATGTTCTAACTCAAAATCAACTATTTCTTGCACCTCTTTTTGAATCGAGTTTAAAGAATTCCCCTTTTCCAGAATAATTTGTGCGGTAGCAATTGCCGGCTGATTAATTGGTTGGCCAATCTGACTAAGTAACCAAACATAAACTTCTTTTAAACCAGAGATATTTTTATAGATTTCATTCGCTATTCTATGAGATAGAGCATTATAAATTTTACCAACATGGGAAACAGGATTTTTACCTGCAGCAGCTTCCGAACTCACCGGCCTATTTAAGGGGATTATTCCATTAACTCTATTTCCTCTTCCAACTTGGCCAGAATCAGAACCATCTGCACAAGTCCCCAAAACAGTTAAAAACATTCCAGCTATACTTCTACCTTTTTGGTCTAAAGTATTCAAATATGGACGAATATTTAAATCAAAATTTTCAGTAAAATTTTTTATCTCTTGTAGGATTTCTTCTTTTTTTCTAAAGTATGTTTCCTCTGAATCTATAAATTTATCAACAAATGCCATACCAATTGTTAAATTCAAATCATTGTTAACTCTAAGACCCATAACTTTCACATCTTCTCCAGATTCAGGAAATCTTTCTTTAAATTTTTTAGAGTTCAAAAAATTTTCAGTTTCTAAAACAATTCTTTCTGTTTGGGTCGTCGGAGCATAACCTACAGTTGCAGACGTATCGTTGGCTCCTAAGACGTTCCCTTTTCTTCTAAAGATGTCTGTTAATGCCACAGAACCTTGTTTTAGTTCAATTTGATATTTAACATGTTCTACGGGATCAACAAATCTAAGATTTTCTCTAAACCATTTTTTTGCTGTTTTAACTACGATTTCATTAACTGGAATTTTTTTATCACCAACAAAAAAGGTTGCTCTATCTCCTATAACCAATAACATGGGCTTTTTGACTATTCCTCCTCCAAATTTATTTTCAACTTCTCCTGCAGCCAGTAAAGCCTTATCAATATTATGATGCAAAATTCTACCAAATTTTTCCAAATACTCTTTTGAAAGCTCAACAGAAATTTCATTCATTATAGAATCACAAATGTGATCAGGATGTCCAAGACCCTTTCTTTCAACAATTTCTATTTTTTGTTCAGCAACAGGGACTTGTTTCAATTCTTCAACAGTAATATTTTTCATCAAATATAGATAACTCTTTTAAATAATAAAACTGAAAATTAGCCAATGTATCGATATGCCTCTTTTTCTTCTTCGGGTTTTTTAATTCTTTTTTGTCTTTCAACAAATTTTTCATAATATGTGGAAACTTCTTTTGTTATGCTTGGAGTGACTTTTTTAATTGCTTGATCAAAATGTTTTTTTGTAACTTCTTTTGCCTTTATATTTTCTCTCAAGGCAGACATTGCAGCTTCTCTACACAATGCTTCTATATCTGCTCCAGAAAAACTCTCTGTTTTTTTAACTAATTCTTTTAGACCCACACCTTTCAGAGGCATGTTCTTAGTATGAATTTTAAGAATTTCCAATCTAGCTTTTTCATCTGGAGCATGGATTAAAACAAACCTATCAATTCTTCCTGGTCTAAGCAAACCAGGGTCAACTAAATCGGGCCTGTTGGTTGCTGCTATTACAACAACACCTTTTAATTCTTCTAAACCAG
>JAUWXZ010000027.1 GCA_030616125.1 Candidatus Aenigmatarchaeota archaeon | reverse complement strand
AAAGCCCTGTCATAAGCTGGTAATTTATCAGTTATCATCCAAACAGGTTTTTTCTGTGCTTTCTCTGTTGCACCAGCAAAAAGTTTTGTGGCTTCTTCAATAGTCCTATCTTCTGAAATGTTCTGGGCTAATAGAAACCGTGTTTCAGAGTCAATCGTGTTCCATAACCAAACTCATCTCTTGCCTTGCTTTACTTTGAACATCATCTCATCGGAATGCCATTTCGCTGAAGTTTCTGGTTTAAGCTTATCTGTATATTGCTTAATCATTTCTGTAAATCTGATAATCCAATTGTAGATAGTGCTGTGAGAAATTTTTAATCCGTAGAATTGTTTAAGATGGTCTTGGATTTTTCTTAAGCTAATTCCTTTGAAGTAAAGGTCTAAGACCAAAGTTATTGTTTTTGGATTTCCTCTTAATCTTCTGAAGCAACTATCTATGATGAAAGTCTTATCACATATTTTACATTTAAATCTCTGCTTGTTACCATTTTGGTTTTTTCTACTACCGTTTTTCACTATTTCGATTGAGCCACAGAATACGCATTTATCTTGTTCTGTTTGTTGAATAACTTGAGAAGGTTGAGCGGTCATTTGCTCTCTCAACATCAGCCAGAATTTTATAGCGTGAATATGCTTGCATTCAACTTTTCTAAACTTGTAGTCTGCACATTGGCAAGTCCAGTAGAATTCAGTCTTTCTTACGAGATATTTTTTGTCTAAGGTTTGAGAAGGAACAACATAAGTATTTTCAGTTAAAGCCTCTGGTTTTGTGCCTCTGGTAATTATAGTTCTTCCACGAATTTCTCTTACTGTCATTAATTTTTGTTCATTTAACATTTTTATCCCCTCATATTGTTTACATTTCTGTTAACAAATATATGGTTGCATAAGTATTTATACTTGTAAACATAATTGTTAACATATGACAAGTATGGAAAGGCCTAAGTCAATAACCATTACTCTCGGTGACAGGAAAGAAAAGAAATTCAGGAGCTTCGTGGTCTATGGTTCTACTTTAGAAGATATAGAGAAGAAAATTAAGAAGGTAATCCAGACAAAATAGAATCATCTATTGGAATTACAGAGCCAACTCCAGTCTGAGCAGTTTTTTCAACTACATCAGAGATATATTGCCCAAGAATGTCTACTATATACCGTGCTTCTGGTGTTGGGGCAGTACTTGAATTTATAGGTTGCAAAGAAATTTTTAACGAACCAGCATATACAGCGATAACATTACCTGTATTTGATAAAAACACAGGACTACCACTTTCACCAGGAGATATTAGAGCATTTATCCTCATAGTCTTTATGTCATTTTCAAATCCAAAAAATGATATAATACCTTGGCTAACAACTTGTTTTGTGAAACCATAGACATGGCCAATAAGACCTATTTCTTGACCCGCTGAAACCGAAGAAGTATCGTGAATGATTTTAACTGGTTTTAATTGTGCATCCACTTTAAGTATTGCTAAATCCAAATTATTGAAACTGGTCTCGACTATAGTTGCAGATAACACATCTCCACTCAAAAGTGTTACATTAACTTGTAAAGGATTGCCATCTACATTATGAGAGGTAGTGAGAATGTAATCATTTTTAGCTATTACAAAACCTGTTCCCTGATTAACATGATTTAGGTAGAAAGAGTTTACTTGAACAACAGACTGTCCAATACTATTTATGCTGTTTGAAAATGCTTGATTTGTAACTAATGCATCTATCTTTTGTCCAAGACTAATGTTAGAATAAACAACTAATGTACTTATAATAATAAAACCTACAATAACAACAATAATCAAATTCTTCATTTCATTTGTTAAATTCTTCATTCCTCTCTTTAAAATTTGAATTTCTGAATTATTTAAATAGCTCAATTCTTTATCTTTTTTAGACAGATTTTTTCTATCAACCGTTTTATACACTCGAACCATCAACCTTTATTTGAACAGAACTCTACATCTTGTTCTGTTCAAAAATCGGTTGATTTAATGAATTTTAGTAATTTGTCTAAATCAAACTAAAAGTTGGCTTAATTCTCTATGTTTTTCTAAGAATTCTCTTCCTTTTTCCGTGGTTTCATAAACCCTTCTTGAATGATGTGGGATTCTCAATAACCCTTTTTCTACAAGTTCATCTATATATTTAGTTGCAACATTGAAATTAAGGTTGGCTTTATAAACAATATCTGTTTTTAACGGCACACCTAAGCCAACTCTAAGTATATCTGCAATAACTCCTAAATAGCCACGACGAGATCTACCAGCCATATTGTTTTCACTTTCACTAATCTACTGTCTTAAAAAGTATGTAGAATAAGAATTTAAAGGTAACTTTCCAGAGGTTTCTTATCAAAGTATCAATTTTTAGTCTTTATTCTATTTTTTCTTCGATAAGTTTTGTCAATTCTTTGGAGGAATTTATCTCAGATAATTCTGACTCTAAAAAAACTGGAATCTCATTGATATTTTTTTCTCTAGATTTTTTAGCAACAAACAAAGCAACAGAAGAAAACACAGATGATAATTTCTTAACAGTCTCAGCTTCTCTTTTAATTTTTACGGTATTTCTTGATAAACTTGTAATTAAAGAAAACTTTTCTCTTCCAATAATTTCGAACGGAGCAGAATAAACTACAGAATTGTTTATACCTATACGAAAAAATTCTTTGCTCACTTTTTCCCGAAAATCATCTTTTGGTTTTAAATGAGTTTCTCTAGCGAATTTCATTTCATAAGGTAATCGAAGATCAACTTTCAAAAAGGATTCTAATCTTTTAACTGTCTCCAGAGTCGGGTTTACTCTTTTATTTTCAATTTCATACAGAGCTTTTTTTGATATACCAATAATGGTTGATAATCCATCCAGAGTAAATTCTAATTCTTTTCTTTTGTTTCTGAGTAATTCTGTATTTATAGTAACTGTGTGTTTTCCTTTTGAAGATTGAATCGCAGAAATGTCTTCTTCTACTAAAATGGCTTCAAAAAATTGAGGAGTGATAACTGGTAATTCAAATCTTGAATAAATTATTTTATTGTCTAGAAATCCTCTACTTGTTTTCAAAGAAATTATAAAGGGGGAAGCAGAAAGAAAGTATGATATTGTCCTTAAACTTAAAGCCTGATTTTCTTCCAAACTATCAATATTAATCAAAACTTTTAATAAAAGTAATTTTTCTTTTTTTGCAACAATATCAAAACAGCCCTTGGTAAGCAAAACTTGAAATTGCTTTCCAAGTAAAGAATTAACTATTTTATTAACCAAAAAAGATTTATTGAACATTCACATCTAATAATATTGCAGAGAAATAAATTTATAAATAGTATGTTTGTAGGTATATGGGCTCGTAGCTTAGCCTGGTTGGAACTCTACCAAGAGTAACATGCAACGGTCTTATAAGGCAGCTAAGCGTAAATACCGTAGGTCGTGGGTTCAAATCCCACCGAGCCCATTAAAAAAACAAAAAACTTTTAAATCTTTCCGTGGCATATCTTTCATATGAAATTTAAAGGGTATGATGTTGTTCAAAGAAAAAGAGAATTTGCTGGTAGTGAAGCTGATTTCTGGGTGCCTGAGTGGGAAGATATTATTTGTACAGTACATGATTCGAATGAACCTGGATTCGAAGAAAGATATTGGCAAAAACTATATCATGAAGGAGGTCATATAGCTTCAAAAGACACAGAGAATCCTCAGACACTTAGAGTTTTAAATTCTATTTCTGAAAAGGATAAAAAATTAATCCACGAGCCATCATTAAGGGAACTTTTGGCCAACTTATATGCTTATCAAGTTTGGCTTAGAGGTACATCAAAAGAACAAGATTATCTTAAATTTGTTAGAAGACAAATCTACAGCTATGATCATAACTTAGCAAGAAGGTTGTTCTTTAACTTCCTCGAAACAGGACATGTCTTTGATCTACCTGCTGATATCAATGTACTTAAAGGAGAATACGTAGTTGTTGGGGCTTTTGATTCTGGTAAATCAAGCTTGGTTAATTATCTTTTTGGAGAAGAAGTCGCGCATGTTGAATATATGAATCCTATTCCGGGAACAGAAGAAGTCCAACCATATGAAAGAGGAAAATTAAAATTGTGGGACACACCCCCACTTTACATTGGGAATCTATCTTGGGGTACATCAAAAGAGGACAACAAATTAATAAAAAGATTAGAAGAGATTACTTTGGAATTTTTAAGAGAAAATTCAACTGCAAAAATAATATATTTAATTAGATTTCCCAGTTATATCGATGCACAATTAAAACATTTAAAAAAAATATATCACCCTGAAAGGATTGGTTCCATTGTTTTATCAAAAGCGGATGATCCGGTTTGTTTAGATGGTAAATTCATTAAGGAATATAGAAAGCAATTACCAAGTGGGCCGATTGCAATTTCTGTAAGAACCGGTGAAGGTATATATAAATTAATAAAAAAGCTGATGGGATAGATTTTATAAAAAGAATCGACCACAGGTTTAAATCCTAGTGAGCCCATCGAGATTGGCTAATTTAATCCTTAAATTTCAAATAAGAATTATTATCTATGGAAAAGGAATATGAATTCTGGCCAGATCGAATAGCAAAAGAACTAGTAAAAAAACAGAAATTAAAAAAACAAGTTATCGTCACTGGTACATCGATGTCGGGAGAGCCTCATATAGGAAGTGCTAATGATGTTATTAGAGCCGATGCAATAAGACTTGCTCTGGAGGATTTGGATGTTCCAGTAGAATTGATTTGGATTTCAGATGATATGGATCCTTTCAGAAGTGTGCCTATAGACATGCCAAAAGAGCTAGCGAATTATTTAGGAGTTCCTGTTTGTTTTATTTCTGACTTTTGGAAATGCCACAAAAGCTTCACAGAACATTTCGAAGATAAATTTATCAAACAATTAAAAACTCTTTTAACAAAGCCAAAAATTTTGTTTGGATCTGAGATGTACAAAAAAGGAATGTATAATAAAGTGATAAAACTTGCAATTAAAAAAAGAAATCAAATTGCTAAAATTCTAAACCGATACAGAAAAAAACCCTTGCCAAAAAATTGGTATCCGATTAACATTATTTGTGAAAAATGTAAAAAAATTTCAACAACAAAAATTTTAAACTATGATGAAAAAACAGCAACAGCAGAGTATGTTTGTAGTAAAGGAGAAATAGCTTTGCATGGGAAATATAAAATTAAGGGTTGCGGGTTTAGAGAAAAAAGTTCTATTCTAAATGGAAGAGCAAAACTAGGTTGGAGAGTAGAGTGGCCTGCCCGCTGGGTGTTTTTAAAAACCACTTGTGAGCCATTTGGAAAAGAGCATGCTGCTGCTGGGGGGTCATGGGATACTGGAAAAGAAATTGTTAAAGTTTTGGGCTGGAAACCCCCTTATCCAATAATTTATGAGCATTTTCTTGTTGAAGGAGAAAAAATGTCAAAATCTAAAGGAAATGTTATTACTGTTCCAGATATGTTGAAATACTTGACACCAGAGCAAATAAGATACTGGATGTTTCAAGGAAGATTAACAATTGCAAGAGACATCAGACTCGATAAACTAGTTCCTAAAACTGCTGATGAATTTGACAAAGCAGAAGGAATCTATTTCGGTTTAGAAACTACTGGCGATAAAAGAAAGGATCACAATTATAAAAGAGCATATGAACTGGCAACAATCAAACCCAAAAAAGCAAGTGTACAAATCCCATTGAAAATTATGGCTGAAGTGATCAAAATATTGCCTGAAAAAAATCAGCTAGAATTTGCGATAGAAAAATTAAAAGAATTTGGATACGTCAAAAAAGTTAGTGCCACCATAGAAAAAGAAATGGAAAAAAGATTAAAATTTGCTAAGAGTTGGTATGAGGATTTTGAAAAACCAAAAATAGTTGAAAAGATTAAGTTGAAAAAGAAAGAGAAAGATGCTATCAGTGAACTTATAAAAACCATAGAAATTGAGGTCGACGAAGAAGAACTTCAAACAAAAATATTTGAAATTGCAAGATTGCACAAAATAAAATCAGAAAAATTTTTCAAATTGCTTTATAACATAATCCTAAAATCTGAAAAAGGACCTAGACTTGGACCTTACATCATAAGAATAAAAGATGAAGTAATTAAAAAATTAAAAGAAGTTATATGATTTTTCAAGAATCAAAAATTTTTAAAAATGAAGAAGTTTTATCTCCAGAACATTTGCCAGACCTGTTACCACACAGAGAAATTCAAATCAAGGAATTGGCAAATAATTTACTTCCAGCCTCAAAAGGAAGAAAACCTCAGAACACTTTTATATCTGGTCCACCTGGGATAGGCAAAACGGCCGTAGTAAAATTTGTTTTTCATGAGTTCGAAGATTTTTCTGAAAGAGTCAAAACAATTTATATAAACTGCTGGACCTTTAAAACAGCTCATGCAATTCTTTCAGAGATTGCAGGTGATATAGGATTTTTGACTCAAAGAAGAGGGTGGGCGAAAGATGAAATAGTTAAGCGTTTGATAGAGGGTTTGAGCAAGATTAACAAAAGTTTGATCGTTTGTTTAGATGAAGTTGATCAATTAAAAGAAGAGGAAGTTTTGTACGATTTGCTAAGAATTAATCAATATGTAAAAAATCCTGTTGGGTTAGTTTTTATTTCAAATGATCCTTGGATTTTTGTAAAAGTTGAACCAAGAATAAAAAGTAGTTTAAACATAGAGGAAATAGTGTTTAAAGCTTATTCTTTACAAGAAATGGGAGATATACTTCAAAAAAGAATTGAAAATGCTTTTTGTACAAATGTAGAAAGTGCTGCTTTACTACTGATAGCAAATCATGCTGTCAGGAAAGGTGGGGATGTAAGAATTGGTTTGGAGTGTTTGCTTAAGGCTGGTAGAAAAGCTGAAGAGGAAATTTCTGATAAAGTGAGAATTGAGCATGTTAAAAAAATTTTACCTAAAGAAAAGGCCAAGTCTAGAATTTTAAAAGAAAGAATTTCAGCTACAGAGAGAACTATTCTTAAGATTCTGGAAGAATCAAAGCAGTTACACTCAGGTGAGCTATACAAGAAATATTGTAGTGAGGTTAAATCACCCTTAAGCGAAAGGACGTTTAGGGATTATGTCAATCATTTAGCTAAAATTGGGTTAATTAGGATAAAGAAAAGAAAAATTCATGGCAGTGTAAGAATTATAACAAAAACTGATTTCTAATAAATATTAAACCGATATTTCTGCAAACTGACCTTGTGAAATCTGAGGATCCAAACCCAGAGAATGAGTTTTATTAACTTGGTTGGCATAACTTGACATTCGGAAGTACTGTTAAAAAGCAAAGATTTAAGTATCTTTCGGTATATTATTTAATAAGCTTTTGGTTGAATCATATTCACTAATAAGTGATAAAATGCCAAGAAGAAAAAAAATCATAAGAAAAGGCCAAGTTTGTCC
>JAUWXZ010000073.1 GCA_030616125.1 Candidatus Aenigmatarchaeota archaeon | reverse complement strand
ATCCTGGTCTTGAATTAATAAGGCAGGAGTCCAAATGCCCTTGTAAATATACACTTCTTCCTCTGTTTTTTTTGTCTCAGGAGAAGAAATGTTTTTCCAAATAAAAAGTCCTCCTAGAGATAAACAAACTAAGGCAATAGTTAGGATAATTATTTTTAATTTCAACTGCTTTTTAGGTTTTGGGGACATGGTTGGTTCAGTGGGTGCTTGAGGGACAACAGGGGACTGTTGTACTTCTTGAGTGGTAGGAACTTGTGGAGTATCGCCTTCCATTAATTAAATCTTAACACGTTTGAAGTAGAAAGTTCTAATAAGGCAATTATGGGGGTATTCAATTTTTGCTCCCCCTAAAGGAGTTGTTCTGCAACAAGAAGAGTGAGATAAGTATTGATTTAAATATGCTAAAAAACCTGCTTAAAGCGTCTAGCTTACTTAACCCTAAATACTCTATAAATAACTGTTTACTCTACCCCTTAGTCCACTATTGCTACTTTAAAAAATAACAATACACATTATTCTACTAATTGTTCTTCCAACAGCTTAACCTTTTCTTCAACTGTTTTTAGCCTTTCTTCATAATCTGTTTTTTGCTTCAATTGAGATGAATACACCTCTTTATCGCCTGTTTTCAGATGAAAATATATACCTTTGTTACCAATAAATGCTTTTTTGTAGACAAGCAACTTACAAGCAAAAAAGCCTATAAGAAAAATAAATAAACCTATAAGAACATGTTTCCATGTATGAGTTTTGTTTAGTTTCATAAGTATACCTCCTAAAATAATTATATCATTATAAATATTACCCTCACAATAGGCTAAATGTGATTGCTCCCCAGTCCTGAGATTATTAGAACTTGTATAAACAAGGTTATTAAGGCGTTTGAGGATACAATTCAAACAGAGTTGATTAAGGTTAGGTGGGAGGAAATAAAGAGGTCTGGAATTTTTGTTTCCACTTTTTAATTCTACTCCAACTCTGTATAAAATTCTTTAATTGTCTTTTCAAAACTTTCAGGAAAAAGCTGAGTAGGACGGGTAATGTCTAAAATGAAAATGCCGCTAACCCTGCCCCTTGCCGCTTCAAGTGCCATAACAAAACCTCTTTTCATTTCTTCTGGAGGTGTACCTTGCCAATCATGTCCTTCGTAAACTTCCATCATTATCATTTCTATGTCTTTTTCATTTTCTTGTTCAAGATGGTTTATCAGTCTATTTTTCTCTTCTTCGTTTTTAGGTATCTTTATGTCTGCACTAAAACAAGAGTATGATGATAATAACTCTGGTATTGGCCATTCGCCTTTTGCACAAATTTTGCCGCTATAAACAGCATCTATCTTTGATTCAATCTCTACAAGCCACCTTTTGCTTTTTTCCCGGCCAAGGTTTACATACGCTTCAGATAATGGAGAAAAAAATTCAACGTTATGCTCTTGAGCTATTTTCGCCCATTCGACGATAGCCGAATCAAATGTCTCCATAAAATCTGTATTTTCAATTATTTCGTCAGGAATCACTCTGGGGTCATCTTCTCCACTCGCACTTAAATAAGCAATTCCAAGAACCAACCAAATTTTAAAGCCCCTTGCATGCGCTTCATCAATATAAGAAATCACGAATTCCTTCACTTCAGGAAGCATGCTGATATCCCCTTGCTCGTTGGCCCAATAACCTACGCCAAATGCTAATGTGTTAATTCCGGCTTCCTCTGCCTTGTCTAAATCAGAGAAGACCGGCTCCTTGAGTAAAAATTTCATCCTTTCAGGAAGATAGTAATCAGGGAGCAATGAGGCACCTAAAAAAGGCATCCAAACGCCTTTGTAAACCTCTTCCTCTTTAGGAACAAAAAAACTTTTGTAAATAAAAAACCCGCCCACGCTCAAGACAATCAAGACTAATAAAATGATTAAAATTTTTAATTTCAGCCCCTTTTTAGGTTTTGTGGGCGTAGTTGATTCAGAAGTTGCTTGAGAACCAGCAGGAGGTTGCTGTGGAGTTTGAGGAACTTCTTTAACTTCAGGTTGTACTTCCTGAGCAACAGGAACTTGTGGGGCATCACTTTCCATAATTAAATCTTAACACGTTTGGATATAAAGAACGCTAATTAAAAACCAATTGGCTCCCTAGTCCTGAGATTATTAGAACTGCAATTTCTAAGATTATAAAGGCATTTGAGGATACGATTCAGATTGAATTGATTAAGGTAAGGTGGGAGGAGATTAAAAGATTACAAACCCAACCAGTTTTAGCCACTTAGTTATTTATTCCTCTAGTTTACTCCGGCTCAACTTAAGTACTTTTCCCCGAAAAATAATATAGTGGGAATAAGTTACTATCGCCTTACAAAATTTCTGTGAACCATCTTTTAATTACTTCTCTTGTCTTTATGCTTTCTTCAAAAAAGTGCACTGGTGATCCTGAAACTTGCACTCCAAGAAATTCTTGGAAAGCAAAAAGTCCAAAAACATCATCATGACCACTTGCTTTTTCAAGGACTATTTCATGAGCCCTTGCAATCTCTTCATCACTCAAAGTCTTGCCAGTATCCAGCACACCAAATTCACTAATTATAATTCCTTTACAGCCGTCCCTTTCTGCTAAAGCGACATAGAATTTTAAGACCTCTTCAACATATTGCGAGTATCCTTCCAATTTGAAAATATCCTTCTTAGTTGCCTTATCTAAAGTATGTTCCTCAGGAGACAACATGATGCCATTCCCTATATAATCATATCCTGCAAAGTCTCCTGGCGGACTTTCAGCTAACTTCCTTAGGTTTTCTTCAGTCCAAGGCTCACTGGGCAGGCCAACACCTGCACCTTTCCAGACAACATCACCGTGATAAACTTCTTTTATT
>JAUWXZ010000014.1 GCA_030616125.1 Candidatus Aenigmatarchaeota archaeon | reverse complement strand
TCCATTTTAATAAAATACCTGATATTCTTTCTTTTATAGCAACTGGTAATTCAATTTTTTTCTTCAACAAAACTTCAACTTTTTTTTCTTTAATCTCAACTTCAACATCTTCTTTTTCAGTTCCAGTATAAAAATTAAAGATTGCTTTTATTTTTTCTTCAGGAGTTTTAATTTCTTCCTTTACCTCAATTTCATATTCTAGATTTTTTCCAGCCAACGGATGATTAAAATCTATTTTTACTCTACCACCATCTACACTTACAACCTTTCCGGGGATTTCATTCACCTTAACATAAACTCCAGGATTCACATCTTTACTTTTCTCTTTAAAAAAGGAAAGAGGGATAAGTTTCACAAGCTCGGTCTTTCTTTCTCCAAAACTATCTTTAGGTGAGATTTCTATACTTTTCTTTTCACCAATTTTCATTTCTTTAAGTGTTTCATCTATTCCTTTCAAAATTAAATTGGCACCTATGATTACCGGAATTGGTTTGTACTTGACATTTGAATTGAATGTTCCATCTTTTTTCGCGATTTCTTCTTTTGTCAGGTCAAAGATTTCTCCACTACCTTTGATTCTACCAATATAATCTATGTAGACAAAATCTCCTGTTTGCATTTATTCACCAAAGTTTTTTAAATATAACTGATATATTTAGGCTAACCTTTAAAAGCTTTACTAAGTTAAGCATTTACTAAGTTAAGCATTTAAAACTTAATGGTCAATAAAAGATAGGTGAGTTTTTGGTATTAAGGAAAAGAGAAGACTGGAAAGAATTTCTAAGTGATGATGCTAAAAAAACTCTTGCTGACGTTTTTGATTCTACAAAAAAGCATAGAGGAGCTTATTTGGGTGCTGGTGACGTTAAAGTTGCCCAATTATGGTGTGCTTTTGTTGAATTGAAAAAAGAAGTAGAAGAGCTTAAAAAAGTTTTAGGCAAGGTACAAGAACCATTAAGAGCAATAGTTTCTATAGGAGATGCTGAGAAGAAAAAAACAATAGAAAGAGTTATTGCAGAAATCATTAAACCTACAGATGAACCAACTCAAGAAGCAACAAAAAAACTTGTTGAGAGCTTGATGAAGTTTTAAATTATTTCAAAAATTTCTTTCCTTGACAAATCTTGCAAAATTTAGTTTCAGGAATAACACACTCGGGGCAAACACGACTCCCGCAAGCAGCGCAAGTAAATAATCCTGGAGAATATTTTTTGCAACACGCACATATTCCGCCAATAGTCATTTTTATTCACTTTTTATGCAGGGAGTGGGATTTGAACCCACGAAGGCACTAAGCCACAGGGTTTCTTCTTCATTTTTGATCTGTGCTTAAGTAATCAAACTTAAGCCCTGCGCCGTTGACCAGACTAGGCAACCCCTGCAGTCATATAAAATAAGAATTTGAACTTATTTTAATTTTTTTAAATCCTTTCCAAATTCATTTAACTTATTTTCTAGGATTTCTGCTGATCTCAAAACAACTTCTTCAGGCTTTAAACCAGAAGCAGTTTCTACATTAAAAATAAAACTATCATCCTCAGACTCAACTTTTATTTTTCCTCCACTTAATTCTACACATTGCATGCACAAAATACATTTTAGAGGATCGGTAACAACTAATTTATTTCCGTTAATTTTCAATATTTTTACTGGACAATGTTCAATGTATTCGGCCTTAGGTTTGACATCTCTACCGATTGTAACTACGGGTTTATTTTTATAACCAACAATAGCTCCCTGCCATTTTACATGGTTTCTTCCTATCCCAAGCTGAGCAAGAGACTCAAACTCTAATTCCTGACCTTCAAACAATTCAACGATTGGGATTTTATCAAAAACTGGATTAACATCTCTTGCGTTGGATTTTAAATCACCAGAAGATACAACACATGGGCCTTTTTTCTTAAGAGTCAATTTCACTTGGCATCTGCTGCAACCTTTCCCTTTACATCCACATTTACTCAGTAGATTGTAAGCTTTTGAATCAAATGTTAATGGAACCAATCCCAAACGACTTGTGATTATTTCGTCGTTTAGCACAGAACCATTTTTTCTGAAATCAACCCATTCTATTGCCATTGTTGGAATTTCTGTAATCATTATTCTTCTAAGAGCAGAAGCAAAAGAAGTTTTTGCCCCTTCAACCAAAAATCTAACTTCAGAGTTTGTTTTTTCTAAAATTTCAATTCTCATTCCACCACTTTGTATTGATATTAAGTTTTTGATGTTTAATTAAATAAATTAAACTCTTCTTCCACGTCTCCCTCCTGGAGACTTTAATCCTCTTCCGTGTTGAACTGGTGTCACATCCTCAATCATGCCTATTCTTAAACCCATTTTCGCAAGAGCACGTATGGCTGGTTGAGCACCCATTCCTGGCGATCTACTATACTGTGAACCTTTTGCTCTCACTTTTATATGCACACCAGTAATTCCTTTAGCCAAAGCTTCTTCTCCTGCTTTTTTTGCTGCCAGCATGGCTGGAAAAGGTTTCCCCTTTTCTCTGTCTTTCTCAGTCATCATTCCTCCTGAACAACGTGTGATAGTTTCCGCGCCGGTTAAATCAGTGATATGAATTATTGTGTTATTTTCTGTGCTGTGTATGTGAGCAACTCCCCACTTCTCTTCTTTTCTCATTTATCCACTTTTTTAGTTTGAAACGGTATATTGAGTTGCATTTTCTTTTCCTCAGCTTTTGGCACCAAATATCCAGGATATACAATTTTTCTTTTGTCTATAATCACATGGCCATGGGCTACAAATTGTCTTGCCTGTTTGATAGTATTTGCAAACCCCTTTCTATGAACTATGGTTTGAAGTCGTCTTTCAAGAATGTTTTCAGGAATTAAACTTAAGACATCATCTAAATTTGCATTTTTATTTAAAATCCCAAGTTTAGTTAACTTTTCAATTAATGCCTTTTCTAATTTTTTGTCTTTTTTTACTGCCAATTTTCTTGCCATTCTTCTATACTTTCTAAGCAAAGCTTCTGCTTTCCATATTTCTCTTTTTCTTCTCAGACCAAAATTTTTCACAATTTCCTTTTCCCTTTCAATTCTTTTCTTATCCCACATTCTTCGCGGTCTTTCATATTTTTTTCTAGATCTTCTCATCTAATCACTTCTTCTCTTTTTCTTCTTTTTTCATCTGTAACCTAATCGTCTTTTTAATAACCCCAACTACTCTTCCCTTTCTAAAAGAGCTTCTAGTTCTTTGTCCTCTTACAGGCAAACCATACATATGTCTTACTCCTTTGTAACACTTCATGTCAATCATCCTTTTAATATCGAATTTCTTTTGAATGCCCAAATCAGGGCCCGTTACATGTAAATCTTTTCCCGTATCAATATCCTTCATTCTATTCACAAGGCTTGCTGGCACACCAAATTTAATGGGGTCTTTTATTACTTCTTCTAATTTTTCAAGATCATTTTCGCTTAGTGAACCAAGTTTTACATCTGGACTAAAACCCGAGACCACGCATATGGCTTTGCTCATCGCATGACTTATTCCCTTAATTTTTTTCAAAGCTTGGATTAATTTTTTTTCTCCGTCTAAATCAGTAGAGGCAACCCTAACTATTGCTTTAATTTCTTTTGCTTTCACAGCCTTTACTTTAACCTTTTTCTCTTTTGGTTTTTCCTTTTCTTTTGGTGCTCTAACCTTTGTAACTCCCATAAAATCACTTTTGTGGATTTAAAATATAATCATTTTACTGTTTTAAAGGTTTATGATAAATGGACCGACGGGGATTTGAACCCCGAGCCTTTGCCTTTCCAGAATTTGCCATGGCAACGATCTACCGTTGATCTATCGGCCCATGTTTAGTTATTTTTTTCTTCTGGCCCATTTTAATTTTTTTCCAATTCTTCCAAGATTGTAATTTTTATCACACTTTGATGAGCAGAAATAAAGTATTTCACCAGTATTTTTTACAAACATTTTTCCACTACCTCTTTTGATAGTTGAGTTACAGAATGAGCATTTCATTAAACTTACCTTTTTTCCAATTTCATTGCAGCTTCCATCTCGATTTCTCTAAGCATTAAAATATCTGTTGTTCTGACAGGGCCAACAACATTTCTTGTTAAAATTTTCCCCTTTTCTGGGCCTTCTAAAATTCTACATCTAACTTGTATCACTCCTCTAACTCCAGTTCTTCCCAATATTTGCAAAACTTCAGCTGGGTGAGCGTCTGCCATTCAATCACTTACTTTTAAGTGCATTAACTTTTTCAATTATTTCTTTAAGCAAATCTTTTCCTTCTCCGGGTTCGACTATAGAAACTGAGGCCGATCCAACATCAATTCCAGAGGCTCTACCCACTTCCATTTTACTGGGAATATATACATACGGAATGTTTTTTTCTTCACACAAAACTGGTAAGTGCATAACTATTTCCTCGGGCTCTACATCCTCAGCAATTATGACCAATTTAGCTATTCCTTTTTGTATAGATTTTGTGGTTTCGTTTGTACCCCTTCTAATTTTTCCAGTATTTTTAGCAGTCTCTAACAACTGTAAAGTTTTATCGCTTAAGTCTTTTGGTACGCTGAACCTTGCATAAGCTTTCGGCATTTTATCACCTCATCTCTTTACTTATTTATGGGTAAAATATAAAACCTTTCCTGCTTTATCAATTCTACAAAACCCAATTCTGACTAATTGTATAAGTTTATTCACCCTTATATTCTTGATTCTAGGTTCGGCCATTGCCTTTTTTATTGACCCATCTGGCATAACAATTTTAATTTTGATGTTTGACTTGGAAACCCACTGAATTTTCTGTACTTTAAGACTTATTTTCTTCGAGGTAAATTCTGGTTTCTTTTTTAATTTTACACTGAATAAGTTCATCAACCCAACTTCTTTATTTTTATACTTTTTGAAATCATTTTTTTCTATGTAAATTTTTTTAACATTCACAGGGATCTTTCTATGACCTCTCCCAGGAAAGTCAGGATGTAAAGGTGCCCGAGTTCGTTTGATTCTAGGAGCATTTTTTACAGAAATTTTTACTGGATCTACTATTGCGAAAAATCTATTGGCCAAAGGATCAATTATTTTTCTATTTTCCGCATATAGAATTTCTGCAGGTACTGTAACATCTGCTAGGCTTAGTCTCATATCTAGAATAAATCTTCTAATTGCATCCGGTTTTATTCCACGTTTTCTTAAAGATTGTATGCTCCAAGTGCGAGGATCTTCCCACCCCGTATAAATACCTTTTTCTATGGCTTCCCTAGCTTCTGTTTTGCTAAGTTTTGCTTCTCTTACACTCAACAAGCCGCAATGGATAAATTCAGGCTTTTCTAGTCCTAACTTACTCCAAATAAAATCTTCCATCATATCCTCCATCACCAAATCCTTACCGCGAAGAATGTGGGTAATTCCAAGCAAATGATCATCTATAGCCCAAGAAAATTCAAGCAAAGGCCAAACATTATATTTTTTTCCAACCCTTGGATGTTTTCTTTCAACAATTCTCAATAACACACGATCCCTAAAAGCAGGATTTGGATGTTTCATATCAGTTTTTAATCTTACTACAGCTTCTCCTTCTTTGTAGTTATCTTTAAACATACCTTTCCATTTTCTTAGATTTTCTTCGATCGTTTGATTTCTATGTTCACATTCAATACCTTCTGCTCTGTTTTTCCTCAAAGTTTCTACATTACACTCACAAACATAAGCCAAATCTTTTTTTATCAGGTTCTCTGTAGCAAGGTAAAAAAATTCTAACCTATCTGATTTGAATAATAACTTATCCCATTTGATTCCTAGCCATTTGAGACCCTCAAGAATTAATTTATAAGCTCCGGGAAGTACAAACTTTTTCTCTGACCCAATCGTGTCATCTATTATAAGTAAAAGTTTTCCTTTGTATTTTTTAACATATTCATCATTTAAAACAGCTATTCTTACATTTCCTATATGCAAAGGGCCTGATGGAAAAGGAGCCAAACGCATTATAACTTTTTCATATTTTTCCACATTTGGTAAAGGAGGCAAACCTTTTTCTACAATTTTTTCTTTTTTAATTTTTACTCCAGTTTCTCCCAATTCACTTTTTTGCATCTCCAAGCTAAGAGAATTTATTTTTTTAATAGTTTTTTCAATTTCTGGGATAATTTCTGTAATTTTTTCTTTTAAACTAGGATTTTCGGAAATCACCTTGCCCAAAACTGCCTGTAATTCAGCCTTCCCTTTGTGTTCTATTGCGTTTATCAAAACATGTTTTAAGATTAAATTTTTCATAACAATACAGAATTGTCTAGCAAGTTAATAAATTATTTTAGCTTGCTTCAATTGCTCGGTGGTAAACATCAATAAATCTTTCCGCACTTTGTTCAAGTGAATTAGCTTTTGCATGTTCCAAACATTTCTTTCTTAGTTCATCTTTCTCGTCCAAAGCTTTCTGAATTTTACTGTATAAATCTGAAGCATTACCTGGTTCATAAAGATACCCACTCTCACCATCTCTTATAGTTTCTCTCAATGCCCTCGCGTTAGCGCCCACTACAGGGACTCCGCAAGCGTTAGCCTCTAAAGCCACAATTCCTTGAGTTTCGACCGTGGACGGAAGACCAAAAACATCGAGAGAAGAATAAAAGTTTGGCAAAAGTTCTCTAGGCAAGAAACCAAGAAATTTTACATTATCTTTCCCTTTTGCCATCTTCTGGTAACGAGAGTGGGCAGGACCATCTCCAGCAATTAATATTTTTCCGTCGAGCATGTCAGCGATCCGGATCAAATCTTCCAGATGTTTCTCATGCCCATGTCTACCACAATAGCCAATAATACAATCTGCATCAAAATTTTCTCTAAAGGTAGGCTCTACAGGTCTAAAAAATTCTAAATCTACACCGTTTCCAATCACTTCTATGGGTTTTCTAACCCCTTTCCTCCTTAACTCTTCCTTTGCAACATTTGAAGGAGCGGTAATCGTAC
Source organism: Candidatus Aenigmatarchaeota archaeon (assembly GCA_030616125.1). Lineage (GTDB taxonomy): Archaea > Aenigmatarchaeota > Aenigmatarchaeia > CG10238-14 > SCSR01 > JAUWXZ01. Next base: position 4,110 of record JAUWXZ010000014.1, on the reverse strand, counting down.
AACATCCATTGAGGATCTTTTTCTCCCATAATTTATGGAGCGGGACGAGCGGATATGTCAATCGCATGTAGCCGAGATAATCTTCTAATGGGGTATGATACGTAGCTACGCGAGGGATATGTCTCCGCTTTGAATAAAGTATTCCTATACCACCAACCATAAGTGAGGTATGAATGTGAACGATGTCTATGTCTTCATTACCCAACTTTTTCATAATTTGGAATGGTAAAGCAGTTCTGTAACCATTATAGAAAGGGAATTTTACAGATCTTACTTCCATTTCACCATCTTTTGGTTTATAATTGCCTTTTGGAAACAAGACCCGAACTGAATTACCCTTTCTCTGCAACATATCTTTCAATAAAGAAACTGTATATGAAACACCATTTATCGTTGGAAAGTAGGCGTCTGTAAACATAGCTATTTTCATTTTTATCCTCTATTCTAGCAACCTTCTTAAAAAATTCATTTAAAAATAACTGCAGCATATCCAACAACAGCACCAAAATCTTTAGTGATATCACCAGAAGTGGAATACTTTAACAATTCTCCCTTTTTAGCTCCCAACCCTTTTGCAGCAACTATTGCTATAGCGATAGGACCAAAACCACAAACAGTGGCATTTTTTTCATTAATTCTTGCAAAAAAATCCTTTTCATTTAATTTCAAAATTGCCTTGATAATGTAGTTGTCTATTTTTTTTGCTCTATCTTGTGGAATGTAATGAGAGAAATCAGAGCTAGCCAATATGATCCATTTTTCCTTTTGTTTTTTTATAACATTTGCAATTTCTTTTCCTATCAATTTACAGCTTTCAAGTAAACTCTCATCAGCGAATTGATTTGAAATAGAGATTGGGATAATTTTGAAATCGTTTCCGAATCTGTGTTGTAAGAAAGGTAGTTGAACCTCTATTGAATGTTCTTGTTCATGGGCCATAACATCAAATTCTAGAATTTTGCATTCTTTTAATAATTTCTCTGCAACTTTTTCATCAACGACAATTTCTCCTAGAGGAGTTTTCCATATACCAGATTTCATCAAAGCGAAATTAGATCCAATCCCAGTATGATTTGGACCCAGAATTATATAGTTTGCCTTTTCTATTCTGGAATACACCCATGCTGCAACAGGGCCAGAAAACTCATATCCTGCATGAGGAACCACACCTGCAAAAAAAGGTTGTTTTTTAGTTTCCTTTGGGCCAAGCTCATGATTAAAACATCTATCAATTTGTTTTTTTAACATTTCTTTTTCTAGATTGTAAAAAGTTCCTGCCACTACAGGTGCTCTTATTGATATCATTTAATTGCCTATTCTAAATTAGTTGAGCTCAGATTAATTTTTATGGCTATGTTTTTTTGTTGTACTGTAATATATGTTTTATAATAGTTAATTTGCGCAGTTTTTTCAATTTAAGAAACATATACTTTAAAATATATTATAGAAGGAACATTATCTATTATAGTTTTTCTTATTCATATGTTCTAACAACTATGTACTCAAATATAAATAGTCCACTTGTTAATAATTCATTAGGATGTGAAATTTTTGGTTAAAGAAAAGATCATCACAAAGCTTTTTTTAAGGATAAAACCAGCGAGAATTCTAGCAAGTTTAAGAAAAGGACCAAAATATGCAACAATTTTATCAAAGCAAGTTGATTGTACTTATTCCCACACCGTGAAATTATTAGATCTCTTTAAAAAGTTTGGTTTAGTAGAGTTTGAAAAGAAAGGAAGGATAAAAATTATTAAACTTACTAGTATAGGAGAAGAAATTGCTAAAGGAGTAGAAGGACTTTTAGTAAAATTAAGCAAGCTTAAAGAAAAATCTGAAAAGTGAGGGTTTGAGTTAAATGCTTGCTAAGATAGCCGGACTATATTTAATTGGAGATGGTGTAAGATCTATTGTTCAATTTAGAGACCAGTCCATCGTTGAGCATCTACCCAGATTGATTAGAATTTCACTAGGGATTTTCATCTTTTTTACAAGTTTTATACCAGGGGTTGTGCTTTTGTGGATAATGTTAGACGCTTGTCTTAGCTATTTGCTCTATAAAAACCAAGAACCAAAAGAACATATGATAAGATTTTTAAGGTTTAATTGCGGGTTCTTGCTTGGGATTTAAAGTGAGAGTTAAAAATTTAAGTTTCTATTTTTCTATTCCTTTAAAGTGGGAGAACTTGAAGAGGAAATTGTACTGGTAGATAGGGAAGATAATGTAATTAGCACAGATAAAAAGCTAAATTGTCATACCGGAGAAGGGGAACTTCATCGCGGCCTTGAAATTTTTCTCTTTGATAACTTAGGAAGATTACTAATTCAGAAAAGAAATGGGAAAAAACTTACCTGGCCCCATTATTGGGATGGAACAGCAGGTCATCCTAGACTAAGCGAAAGCTATGAAGAAGCTGGAAAAAGAAGACTTGAAGAAGAGCTAGGAATTTCTGCTGAATTAAGTAAAGCTTTTACTTTTAGGTATCATGCTACGTATGGAAAGTATACAGAACAGGAAGTTTGTGCTTTGTTACACGGCCATTCAGATGAACCTCTTGTAATAAACTTAGATGAAGTTTCAGAAGTGAATTATATTCATCTAGATGAATTAAGAAAAGATATCGAACAAAATCCTGAAAAATATACACCTTGGTTTAAGATAGCGTTTGATAAGTATTGGAATGGGTGAGAGTTTAAATCCTTTTCTATGAAATTAATTAGTATGGCGAAATATGAACTAACATTTTCAGGAGAAGACCCAATGGAAGAATCAATGAGTAATGCTACATTTAGAGGAATATTGCATATAATTGGTGAATCAGGAGCCGACTTGTCGGGTTTGGGCTATAGCCAATTTAAGACCAGATCAAGAGAACCTCTCAAACTAAAAATTCGTACGAGTTTAAGAAACTTGAAGCAAATAACCAAAGAAATTCGTGACAAATGGCCCTATTTTGCTATTCGTTATCAGAGAATATAATTCCTAAAGAAAAAAGTGAGAGTTTAAATATTTTTTTCTTCTTAATAATTCTATGAGTGCAAATGTACACGAAATCAAACTACCAAAACCCTTATCACCCGAGGATAGATATGCACTGGTACGTCAAACGGCTGATGAATTGGAATGGGAAATAGAGGAAAGAAAAGCGGGAGAAGGCGTACCTAAATTAAAGCTCTCTAAAGGTATATTTCGAAGAAGGGAAATTTACTTTGAGCCTGGAGAAACTCCTGACATAATCAAACTAGTATGCCAAAATGTTGGATATGATCATATTGGAAATTTTAAAGCCCATATAGGGCTAAATTATTCAGATTATACAAAAACATGAAGTTTCTTTAATTCTTTAAAAGTGAGAGTTAAATCTTTTTCTGACTATTGCAATTATATGGCTTACGTAAATGAAAGTGATAGAAAAATTGATGCAATAGTCAACGTATGTAAAATGCTAAGTGATAAGAAGTCTAGAGTCGAAATAATAAACGTTTTATACACAGCTGACACAATTGGGAGATCTTTAACGGTTGAGGAGCTTAAAAATAAAACACAACCAAGAACTCCACGTGCCTTTCGGGCAAATATGAAACGACTTGTAAAGTACGGGTTTATAAGGCCTGATGAAGATGGTATGGAGCTGCTTGATCCGCGTCTTCCGTACAGAATGACAAATCATGGAAGAGAATTTTATAGGTCATTGCTAGAATTTGTAGGATAGTTTAAATTTTTCTATAAATCAATAGTTTTCATTTTCCCATAAGTTTTTGGTCAACGATCTTGATAAAACGTTCTCTCTCTTATGTATTAAAAGAGAAAATAAGACATGGTTTGCTAAGTTGGCTAGTCGATTTTCTATATATGGAAAGTATAAATTTGAGGAAAAAGAATAGATAAATATGAAAAACGCAGAGAGAAAAATAGAAAAAATATCGAATTTTATTATTACTCTAGGCACCAGTATTTTGGGAGGGACTTTCGTAATTACCATATATAATCGAATAATCGGGGGTAATATTAATATTCTCCTGAATATAGCTATGTTTGTTTTCTCTATCAGTATTATAACAATTGGTTTTGGTCTAGATTATATTGGTAAGCAATTACTCATTTTTTCC
>JAUWXZ010000061.1 GCA_030616125.1 Candidatus Aenigmatarchaeota archaeon | reverse complement strand
ATAGCTGTACAGCCTCCAGGGCCATCATTTATTACCATTGTAACATAATCATCTTTTTTTACACTAGATATGGCATTTGTAAAATCTTCACTATTCCCGATAGAAAAACCACTAGCATGTGTTATTACATCCCCTTCTTTTAAATCTCCACACATACTATCTCTGTCAACAAATGTCACCATAACACCTGTCTTCTTGAGAATTAGCGGAGAAGCCAGTAAGTATATCGAGAACAGCAAAAGTATTAGAAAGATGATCAATTTGATATTTTTACTCAAATTCATTAACCCACTTTATAAATCAATATACAAAATATAGTTTATGAATATTATCATTTCGGTGAAGTGATATGAAAGAACGACTAATTCCAATCTTAATTTCTTTATTGCTTCTAGCAGGTTTAATTTATTTTTCTGACTTCCAAAAAATAGTTACTGTTATTTCCCAAGCGAATCCTTACTTCATTATTTTCGCTTTTTTTTTATGGCCTTTGGGAGCTTTCATAAGGTCTGCTAGATGGCAATACCTTCTCCAAAAAATAAGTATAAAGGTACCATTTTTTCAGACAATGAAAATTTATATAACAGGTCTTTTTCTATCTAATTTAACTCCAGCAAAAATAGGCGAGCCCATAAGAAGTGTTCTTCTCAAGAAATCTCAAGGCAAAGGTATAGGTAAGTCACTTCCAACTATTTTTCTTGAAAGGATATTTGATCTTATAGTCATGATGTTAATCTCAATCTTGGGGGGTTTATTTCTTGTTGTTAAACTTTCAAAGATCTTTTCTTGGTTAATTTTGGTAATTTTGTTTTACGTTTTTCTGATCTTCTTTGGAATTTTTATTTTGACTTCAAAAAAAAGAATTAAAAAAACTCTACTTAAATTTTGCACTTTCTTTTCCATATTTCCATGGATGAAAAAACTGGGAAACAGATTGGATAAATTCTCCACGAGCCTTTATGAATCTTTCTCAAAAATTAAGGCCAAAAAAACACTTCTAGTAACTTTCCTCTTCACTTTGCCGATATGGCTCCTAGAAGGTGCTATTTTTTACATAATTTTTCTCTCTTTAGGTTTAAAGATTACTTTACTTTCGGCTGTAGTAATAGTTCCAATAGCAGCTCTAATAGGAGTTTTAACATTTCTCCCCGGTGGCTTAGGATCTTCAGAAATAATTATGGTCCTTTTCTTTACTACCCTATTTTCATTAACCCTTCCTCAAGTTACAGCTGCTGTTTTGCTCGTTCGCCTGGTTTCTTTCTGGACTTATGCCATAGTAGGTTCTATAATTCTCTCAACTCTGAAATATAGATATAAAGTATAAATAAATGGGTTTAAAAAATTTTAAATTAAAATATTCAAAAGAGCAAACTGTTAGTAAATTAAAAACACGTGGGAGATAGATTTGGAAAAAAACAATACTGATTTGGCAGCATTAAACGCACCTTTTTTACCTATGTTTTCAAGACCTTCTAGAAGCCCCTCTGTTACTAGAGGTGGAACAATATATTATCCCATCTCTCTAGCAACGGCTATTAGCTATGCTCAAAACCAGAAGTATAAATCCGTTTTAATAGATAGTGTAACAGAAGATCATAGTAGAAAACAAACAGTTGAATTAATAAAAAAGTTAAACCCTCGAGTTGTTGCTATAGATACTTCAACTCCTTCTATCTACAATGATATTTCTATTGCTGAGGAAATTCAGAGAGTTTTACCAAACTCCAAAGTGGTATTGGTAGGTAGGCATGTAACTTATGCACCTACTGAAAGTTTGAAGTTCTGTAATAATGTGAAAATAGTAGCTAGGAGAGAGCCTTACCCCCAACTGATAGAATTGTTAGAAGGAAAGAGCTTGAGCGAAATAAAGGGGGTTAGCTACAAAGAAAGTGGGAAGATCATTCATAACAAAGATGCAAAGTTAGTTCCACCTGAAGAGTTTGGCTTCATTTCTCAGGTTTACAAAGAATTTTTAAACATAAGAAAATACTTTTATGCTTCTTGTTTTTATCCATATATACATCTTCAGGCTGGTTGGGGCTGTAAATTTAATTGTAGTTTTTGTAATGAGGTTGTGAAAGCAAATTACAGGCACAGAAGTGTGGAACATGTAATTGAAGAATTAAAATACATTAAGAAAGAATTACCCGAAGTTAAAGAAATTTTGTGGGACGACCCTACGTTTGTTATTGATGAAAATTTTATCTGTGAGTTATGCAATGCAATGATGGATAATAAAATTGATTTACACTGGAGCTGTGCCACTAGGGCAGATATTAGTTTAGAAACTTTGAGTGTGATGAAGAAAAGTGGAGCTAGGGTGATGCACATTGGATTAGAAAGTACTACCCAAGAAGCTCTTAACGCTGTACACAAAGGAATATTATTCGAAAAAGAAGTAGAATATCTAGAGAACTGTAAAAGGGCGGGAATTTTAAATCATAGCTGCTGGATTATTGGGCTGCCCAGCGATACGAAAGAAAGTATCGAGAAAACAATTGAGATATCGAAAACACTTCCAGCACTTGATACAATCCAAATATTTCCTTTAATCCCAACACCCTTTGAAGATATTCTCAACAAAGAATCAGAAGGAACTACTTGGAAATTTTTAGTTGAAAACAACTATCTAATAACAAAAGATTATTCAAAATGGCTCAAGCCCAACGGCCTATATAGTTGTGTAATTTCTTATCCATGGCTTTCGAATGAAGAGATTGAAAAACTAGTTGAAGAATTTTACAGAAAGTGGTATTTTAGGTTGGGTTATTTTGCGTACAAATTTAAACAATCATTATTTTCATGGCACAATCTTCAGAGGAATTTAAAGGCCTTTAGAACCATGGTGTCTAGATGAAAGTTTCAGTGATATTGCCTTATTTCGAACCGCCGATTAAAGGTTGTATAGAATCTATAAAAAATCAGACCTATAAGGATATTGAATTAATTTCCGGTTCTGAAAAGGATTTCGGTTTAGAAAGAAAAGGTGCCGGCTGGATGAGGAATTTCTTGGCTAAAAAAGCTAAGGGTGAAATACTTTTCTTTATGGATGCGGATGCTATATTGCTGCCCACTACAATAGAAAAATTAGTCAAGTGTTTTAAGACAACAGGAGCAGATGCTGTTTCTTGTTTACCTGTAACACCTCCTCGGAAAAAAACCAATTTGTTGAACTATTTGCTTGGACTTGAGTATGAAGAAAGAATATCAAGTATTGAAGACGGATTTGTAGATGTTGCAGCTACGACTGGCTTTGGGATTAAGAAAAAAGTATTTGAAGGTATTGGCGGATTTGTAACTGAATTTAAAAGAGGGGTTGGAGAAGATTTTGACCTAACAATGAGAGTGACTCAGCAAAGATTTAAAATCTGGCATTCAAATAAAGTAAAATTTTATC
>JAUWXZ010000025.1 GCA_030616125.1 Candidatus Aenigmatarchaeota archaeon | reverse complement strand
GTTATCTTCAAATGAACTCTATGGCTTAAACGAATAGTTTTTAATTCCGGTATTGAATTGCTTGAATGATCTTGATAAAACGTTCTCTCTCTTATGTATTAAAAGAGAAAATAAGGTGTGATTTATCAAGTTGAGTAGTTGGTTTTCTATATATAGAAAGTATAAATTTATGAAAAAAGAATATAAATTTATGCAAAGAGCGATTCTCAATATCGTTAAAAAATGGAAAATCTCTTGGAAACCTGAATATAGAACTTTTAGGTGCGCTAGGTGTCAAAAAAATATAAGAAAAGCATGGCATGTCTGGTTAAAATATGGTCGTTTTAAAACAGAAGTTCATTTTTGTGGTAAATGCTTTAAAAAAACTGCGCCACAAACCAGAGGAGGTTGAGCACTTGTGAGAATAATACCATATTTACTTGTAGGAAACCACCCAAAAGCAGCCAAATTAAAAGAAAGAATAATCCAAATTATCAAGATTTTGAAGGAAAATAAGGGTAAAATCGAAGCTACTGGGCTAGAAACCAAGCTTGGGATCTCACGCTTAGAAAAACCAGCAATGTTTTACAAACCTTTAGCAGCTCTTAAAAAGTGGGATCTTATGCAAGTTCATAAGACTGTAGAATTTGATGAAAAGGGTAAAAAACACTTTAAAACTACCTATGAGCTAACTCCTGAGTTTTTTTACCATTATATCCAAAAAACACTCCTAGAATTAGTAAAAAAAGAGCTAGAAATGGTCTAATTACACCAGTTCTTCATAGGGATTGAGCACTTGTGAGAGTTTGGGCCAGATAAAAAGTGAGAGTTTTACAGAAAAATACCATTTTTTCTCATTTACATTCTAGATTATATATTATATATAATATTGTTATTTAATATATTTAATCAAAAAAAGCTGAATCATTACATGGTTTTTAATAGATGTTATATAATATATAATAAACATCGACCACTGGCGAACTTATAAATTTAGATCAAAATTGATATGAAAATTACAATCTCAAGTGAAAGTGAGAGTTAGAGGTAAAAATAAGCCTGAAATAGAAAGTGAGCTTAATAAAACATTTATACTAGTGAGATCAATAATTAATAGGTATTATGGGTTTAATCGGCTTTTTAAAAAAGATTTTCACAAAAAGGCGCCCACCTGAAGCGCTCGAACCATCGATTGAAGCGCTTGAAGCACCTTTTTCTAAAATTAAAGCGCTTGAGCAAATCGCTTCAAGCGATAAGGATTTACAAGAGAAACCACCATTAATGATTCAGCCAGTTTCAGAACCACCCAAGTCCATTACATTAGAGAAAAATTCTTTACAATTGGGCGTTGCAGCAGGCTACACAGGCAGGTCAATTAAAGGAATTGAATCTTCTCTTGACAGAATAGAAACACAAATGATTACAAAAGACTGGTTTACCTCCAAATTTGAGGATCGTGCGTCAGAACTAATAGAAGTTTTGGGAAAACATGAGGAAAATTCAGAGAAAAGATTTGAAACAATCCAAAATTTAATCATTTCTATTCAAAAAACAGCTGAGAAAGCCCCAGAACCGATTAAAACAGAGTTAGTTGAGAAAATTGAAGCGATTGAAAAACAATTGCCCCCAACTCCAAAGATGCAGGGATTACTACTGATAGTGAAAGATTATGGAGAAATCAGTTATACTGATCTTGCTTCAAAACTTGGGATTTCTTTGTCTGCCTTGCGTGGATTGTTAACTACTACTGCTAGAAGAACTGATAAAATCCAAAGATTCTCAAAACAAGGAAAGGGCTGGGTAAAATATATAGGAGAATAACGCTTGAAGCGCTTTAAAATCTTAAGCGCTTTGCTTATTCGCTCGAATATACCCACATACTTGGTAAAAATTTAGAGCAGTTAGCTCCATTTTACATGGCAATGAGGACAAATATTTATTTTTTCACGGATTCCAGCCGTTACCAAGTTATGGCATTTCTTACAAGGAACAAAAACCTTTCCCATATAAACTGTACAGTTTCCCCTAATTGTCACCGTGAACAATATTATAGCTTTTTTAGAATATAAACCTTAATTTTTTAAGCTCTATTTTCTGCCTTTAATAGAAAAATTCAAGGCTTCTCTATTTTTTCTTTAACTACCAAGAATCTGAAAATGCTATTTAGATCAGCATTGGGCTTAAGTCTGAGCATACGAATATTGAATGGTTCCATGGTTTGAACCTCGATAAACATGTTCAAATGCTTGTCTATGAGCCTTGAAACAGTTTTATGATGTAAACCAGTTCTTCTGGAGATCTGTCTAATCCACATCCAACCTTCTTCTGCCTGTTTAAGACATTTAACTATCTTGATCAAGTTTTCCGCAGTATCTTTTCTAATTTGCACCAACCCTAAAATCCAAATTGTACTACCCTGGCGCTAATCTTTTATAAGAATATTAAGGTGGCTAATTATTTATATTTTAAATCCGGAATCAGGATAAGAAACCCAATTTTACTTTTTCCATATGAATTATGCTCAGTTTTCCTTTTATAAGAGAAAAGAAGGCTCAAATAACCTAGATAGGGGCAATATTCTTCAGTCTTTTGAATGCTTCTAACTTCTCTTTCTTTCCTAATTCGGCTTGATTGATAGTCTCACACGAAATTTTATTGATATATCCACAGCTTTTTTATCAACAGTCTAGTTAGTTTTCTCATTTTCACTAATAACCAAAAAGGGACCTTTTCATAGTGCAAAGGCAATTCAGTGGTTCCAACCTTTCGCATGTTAATATTAAAACAATGGATAATTAATATAAATTTGTGAAGAGGAAAATATTGTTGATTCTAATTCTTTCCATTATCATTGCTTTAGTAGTTATATTTTTTCCAAAACATTGTGGTAATTGGGGAACAGCAATCCATCCAGATACAAAATATCAGGATTGTACATGTTTTGGAATTAAAACCAGTGGATATCCTTGGAAAGGGATAACGATTGGTGGTGACTATTTATATTGTTGGGGAATTTCAACCTCTTATTCTTGTTACAAAAGGACGTTTAATGAAACTGGTGGAATAGAAGAAATAGATATCCCCTGCGAATAATTTCTAAGATATTAATTTAGAAAACTTCTTTTTAATGATATGGAAAAAGAAATTTTGGAAAATTATCACAAAGCAAAAGAAGTTTCAGATAAAGTTATAGAGTTTACTAAGGGTTTAGTTAAAGAAAATAAAAAAATTTTAACTATAGCAGAAAGTATGGAGAAAAAAATTTTTGAGCTTGGAGCAAAACCAGCTTGGCCCATTAACATTTCAATAAATGAAGTCGCAGCTCACTATACTCCTGACATGAATGACCCTTTAACTTTAAAAGTAAATGCTCTGGTAAAAGTTGATATGGGAATTCATGTTAATGGTTATATCTGGGATAGGGCTTTTACTGTTTGTATAGGAAAAGAATCTCACCCCCTAATACAAGCTTCAGAAAAAGCCTTACAGGAAGCATTGAAAATCGTTAAACCAGGAATAAAAGTTTGCGAGATTTCTGAAGTTATTGAAAACACAATTAAAGAATTTGGTTTTAATCCTATTCGTAATTTATGCGGCCATGGTTTAGAACAATATAATCAACATGCTCCGCCCTCAATCCCAAATGGAAAAAATACAATTCAGACAGAAATAAAAGATCAGGCAATAGCAATAGAAGTTTTTGTTACCAATGGAGCAGGTTTGGTAAAAGATTCTTTCCCAACTTTAATTTTTAAGTATAAACAGGATAAACCGGTAAGACTTCCAGAAGCGAGGAAAATATTGGAAAAATCTAAAACAGAATTTGAAAAACTACCCTTTACCAAAAGGTGGCTTAATATATCACCTTTTAAAATTGATTTGGCTCTAAAACAATTACTGGATGTTGACGCAATTTTTGATTATCCGGTCTTAAAAGAAGAAACTAACGGCTTGGTTGCTCAAGCAGAAGAAACGACAATAGTAAAATAAAACTTTAATTTAAATTTAAGAAAACTAATTCTATTCAGAGTGATTTTATCCATAAGATTTGTGACGGATGCAAAAAATCTGTAAAAAAAGTTGGCAGATTGTTTAAATATAAATTTTTGTATCTTTGTAAATTTTGTAGAAAAAAATTCAGAAGAAGATAATTATTTTGATTCTTTTGATGTGAATGTTTTTAAAGAATTGGCAAGCAAATACCCGCAATTATTGCATCTACCTTCCGTTAATTTAAGTATCCTTTTAGGAATTAGTCTTTTGCATTTTGGACATTTGATTTTTAATGGAACTAGCATCGAAAAAAACTTTATTTTTGTTTAATAAAAAGAAAATTGTAACTCAAAAGCATATTTTAGAAAAATTAAAAAATTTTTTGATTATTAAATAACTTAATTTTGAAATTTATTTTCTAGTAGCTAAAACATTTTGAGGTAGCAAACTAAATTAATTATATGAAATCAATTAAAGATTTTTTTAATAGAATGCTTTCAACAGATAAAAATCCTTTTGAAAAAGGAACATGTATAGAATGTAAAAAAAAGAAAGCTGTCTATAAACCACTAGGTTTATGTATCGATGATTTAAGACTAGGTTATAATGAGGGTAAAATAGAGATGAGCAAAAGAAAATTTGATGCTATAAACAGCATGTATAGGGTGTATCTTTACTATCCTCTCTTACTTGTTTTTGAGAAAAAATTATTTTTCCAGTTTTTATTTCTTTTTGCTTTTCTTGAAATTACTTTTTTTGTTAAAGATAGAATTGATTATTTTTTGGATAATAGTTTGAACTAATATAGTTTTATTAACCAAGGAGGTATGAAATGGCAGAAGAAAATATTGAAGAACAAAGGTTTGGTTTGTTTGTGATCAGAAGAATAGACAAGAAAACGAAGAAAATACAGGTACAATTAAAAACTAAAGGAGAAGGCATTCCTTTAGCTGATGCCGTAATTATAGTCGAAGGTTGGGCGAAGAAAGTTAAAGAAGAACTTCAAAAACCATATACCGAAAATCTGAAATTTGGTAAATAGAGATTATTTTAAGTTTTACACAGAGGGAAATACCAAGGCAATTGATAAATGAGTTTGTACAAAGAATCAATTTTTAATATTATTATTCTTTTAAAAATCCTCTATGAGTTCTTGTCTTATTTACTTCTACTATTTTTTGTATCAATTCTTCACTGTTAACTCCCAATATTTCACACAAACCCAGACAATAAACCAATAAGTCGCCTACAGCATCTATCTGAGCTGTTTTATCTTGATTTTTAAATGCTTTTGCTAGTTCACCTAATTCTTCGGTCATTAAAACTATTTCTTTGCCTACGTCTGATATATTAAATCCTCTTTTTTTCTTATTTTCATAAATTTCTTTTTGCATTTGACGAAGTTCCATAACAACACCAAATTTATTTTGTTTTTTAAATTATAAGCTATTTCTTTAAAAGAACCCCTTTAATTTTTTCTGTACTTTTCCTGTTACTACTTCTTGCTCAGTTATTCCCAAAGCTTTTAAAACACGTATAGAAGCAGGCAAAATCTGGTGGTTAACATAATAATCAGGATCATATTGATTAAGCTTAACATCTTCTACTGGCTCGGCACGATCAGAAATCGAACCAGAACCTTTAACGATTATAAATCCTATTACTGTTCCTTCTCCCACAGGTCTACCTCTTGCCCTGGATTTTCTTGCCGCTTTAACATGGGGACCAATGTGTTCATATCTAGACAAAGGTCTTGTAATTTGTTCAAGAATTACTAATTCATCCAAAGAAACTTTTTTTTCTTTAATTTTTTTGATCATATCTCTTACTAGCTGTACAGCCTTAGAAGGATTTTTATCACGAAGGATTGTTACTAACACTTGTCTTTGGATATTTTTAGCAAGTTGACACCAGTCCCTTCGAACAGTTTCAAAACCGCGAACTTCTAGATTTCCTTGATAATCGATTAATGCATATCTTTTTTTTGCTCCAACTTCTTCAGCTCTTCTTGCTACAAATATTCCACCTTCATACAAACCACGAAATTCTAATTCAATAATTCCTGGTAATTGCTTGTTGACCTTTTCTGCAAATTCTTCAGCTTTTTTTATCAATTCTTCTTTCCTCATTAATTGTAACACCATCCCTTAAACTTCTTAACCATTTTACATTTTTCATTATTATGTCATAAGAACCTCTACCATCAGGAAATTTACGATGTCTATCATGAATTTCTTTTGTTCCATCTACAGAAACCATGATGAGATCCAAGTTTTCTAATATATAAGGGTCTGTCTCATCTAGAAAAGTCCCATTTGTTTGTAGGACATAAGTGAGATCATCTAATCTTTCTTTTGATTTTTGAATAAATTCTTTTATAAACTCTTGGTTTAACAGTGGTTCTCCTCCATAGAAAACTATAGTATCTTCAATTATACCCTTTTTTTCATATTCATTTTCAACATGTAACTCATGTATCCTTTGTTCACGATTCTTTCTATCTCTTAAAATACAATTAATTAAATCACTAACGCCATATGTTGGCTTACTAACCGGACCCCCCATATAACCCTTTCTTATTCCTGGTATACTACAGTAAGAACAAGTTAAATTACAATCTTTTGTAACGAAAATATACCATTCCATTTTTTTCACTTCTTAACTTTCAATCTTACCATGCAACTGTCTGTGTCGGCATAGATAATTTCAAAATTTTCTTGTTTAGCTCTTTCAATTACACGAGAGATATAAAAACGTCCGAAACTAGCAGTTGCAGATCCACATTCTCTCTTATACCATTTTGCTCCAAAGAAAGCCTGATAACCATAGGTTGCGTTTGCCAAAATTTTTAAGGCATACTGCATGTTGTCTAAACGTCTAAATTCTTTCGAATCTTTCTTAACTTTTTTCATTTTTTCTTTAACTTTCTTTCTTGTTTCTATCAAGTCTTCTAAATGTTTTGGAATGAAACCCTTTTTCTTTACGCAAAAGTACCATTTTGTTTCAGGGACTTTGTTTTTTTCTTTACATTCAGAATGTCCACAGTTAAAAGTTTCTGGAGAAATGTTGTGAGTAACAATAACTGTAGGATATAGGGAGCGAAAATCAAAAACTAGAACATTTGAGTGAATTCCTTTTTTAGGCTCGATAACCATTGCACCTTTGTACGCAGGAGCCATTCTCCTTTTTTCCAGTTCTTCTATTTTTGGTCTGTTTGGAATTATAACATTGTCTGGAAAGGCTCTTTTTGTGTAAAATGCTTCTACTAGTTGGCTATAGGTGTTCCTGCAAGCATCGAATGGTAGAATTCCTGTTAGTTTGCACAAGGAAAAGATTTGTGGTAGAATAAGCTCGGATAATTTTAAAGTTAAGATTGAGTCATGTAAATTGTATTCTGCTAATTTTTCCATCTGTTCTTTTCTATTCCAAATCTCAACCCTTTCTTTGTACTTCATTTTCTTTTTTCCGATTCCAAGCAATTGTTGGGCGACTTCATCCAAAGTTAAAACTTCACTGCGCATAGAAGGAGAAAGAATATGGTCAATAAAATCAAACAAATCTATATGAATTCTACCTTTTGTTTTTGCTGAACTAATTCTACCTCTTCTCACAACATATACTGGCGAAGAATCTCTTCCTAACTTCAAAGATACTTTCAATTCTGTTCCTCTTTCTTTCAGTTTTGGTATATCGAAACCGTCTGAATTATAGCCAACTAAAAAATCAGGATCTACTTCTTTCACTCTTTCTAAAAATCTTTCGATAATTTCTTTTTCGTCTTTGACAACTTCAACCCAACTGGGTTTCTTTTCCCAAGACTGAGAAGTTAAAACTTTTTTATAGCCGTAATTTGAAACTAAACTGAGCATTATTAGTTTTGATTTTCCATTTTCTTCGATAAATTCTGTGTCAAAAGCTAAAACTTTAAATTCAATTTCTTTCTCTGACTCAATTATTTTAACAGAGTTTGCTTCAATAACTCGGTCGACTTGATAATTTTGTTTTTCCCTTGATTCTTCTCCGGAGACCTCTATCCATCCCATTGGTTCAATTTGTTTATCGATTATGTATCGTTTGTAAAAAGGAATATCATATTCAAAAGTTTCTTTGACTTCTTTCCAATCTTTTATAGCATTCCTTACATCTGAAATTCTTCTTGGATTCTTGATAGTAATTTTTATTAATTTTATTTTTTCTCCCTGACAAATTTTTTCTACTGTTTCAACTCTAACAATTTTTGTTTCTAGTTTTTTTAAATCGAGCCCTTCAATTTTCTTTTTTAAAATTTCAATTTTTTTCTCTTT
>JAUWXZ010000063.1 GCA_030616125.1 Candidatus Aenigmatarchaeota archaeon | reverse complement strand
TTGTAAAAATCCCCAGCTCTTAAAAAATCTGCCACCTTGACTATAGCTTCTTTGTCGAGCATCAAACAACCCAACAAACATTTTTCTGCTTCAACAGACCTGGGAGGTAATTTTTCTGGCAATTCATTATTCATACAATTTTAATATATCAAAATAAAA
The DNA here is from genome assembly GCA_030616125.1 of Candidatus Aenigmatarchaeota archaeon. GTDB lineage: Archaea > Aenigmatarchaeota > Aenigmatarchaeia > CG10238-14 > SCSR01 > JAUWXZ01. The sequence goes on along the minus strand of JAUWXZ010000063.1, from coordinate 3,008 downwards.
AAAGCTTTACAAGATAGAAAACATCTCCTTCCTCCTCGCTCAAAATCTCAGTTCTTGGGATTTCTTTATCTTGGTTTAGTTTTCATCTTTTACTCCTTAAGTCGAAAAGCCTGCAAGAGCTTGACAAAATATTAAATAAGGTATATAATGAAGAATATCTATTATATTAAAAGATAGGAGGTGAAGCTCTTTTACTAATTATTTTTCTTGGAAAATCGAAAAAGGAAGGAAAGGAGGTGAAAATGAAAAAAATAGAAAGCAAAGTGAACGCTGGTGTTTGGGAAATTACATGCAGTTATCCCCATAGAGAAATATCTGAAAAGGATATGCAGAATATCCTTGAGGTATTACTTCTAGCCACAAAAAAATTATATTTTCATGCATCTGGAAAAGATGCATGGGGTTCAAGTAGAGGAGAAATTAAAGTTAAAGTAGAAACTGATGAGGAACGGGAAAATGTTGAGGATTTATTAGGTATGTCTCTTGAAGAAATGAAAAAGGAATATCTAGTAAGAAAAGAGGAAATTGAGTTGATAAAAAAACAAATAGCAGAAGAAAGAAAAAATGAAGAACGAAAACGAAAAGCAGAAAATCTTGTTGAATGGAAGCAGAATTTAAGTAGTTATATAGAATTACTTAAAAAGGAGTTGAACAGAACAGAAAAGGTTGATGTAAATAACTATGAAGAGTTGAAAAATTTCTACTACTCCAGTAAATTATCTTTCTCTGAATATGAGGAAGAAGAGGATTGCTAAAGTAAAGCAATCCAAAGGGGGTAGAGAGTGAACTATCTCTTAAAATTTTAAGTTTATAGTTAAATTTAAAATTAAATCACTAAAGTTAAAGTGGTTAATAATAATATTAGCCACTTTTTTTATTCGTCTTTATAGATATATATTATTTATATCACTAATTAGATTTATGATTTTTTTATTATTAAAAGGAGTAAAAATGGAAAATAAAATAAAAAAAGAAAAGGAAGTAATTGTTGTTGATATTAAAATGCACCCTTTAAAGAGTGCATTTTTCTTTATCTGATTTACTAATTAACTAATTTCTGGGTCGCCTAATTTTTGGCTCTTCTTCTATATTAAAGAGGTGATTTGAATCACCTCTTTTTTTACTGCCAGATATCAGAAACCTAATGAAATTTTGTTTTAAAGAATTTCAGCGCCTTACGGAGTTTCTTTTCATCTAAACCATTTGACGGTCTTGTTCGCCACAATTCATCTAATACTGCTTTTAATTTTTTTGATTTGACACCTTCTTCTTCTAAAATTCTATCAAACTCTTCCCTTTTCATTTTTACACCTCCTTAAAGAGCTATATTTTTGTTTAATTATTTTATATTTTCTTTTTTCTTTACCTTCGGTCCTTCTTTGGTATCTTCTATTTTGTAGCCCAATTCTAAAACCTCTTTTCTTACTTTATCCGCTCCTTTAAAGTCTCCGGCTTTTCGATATTCTTCCCGGAGCTGAACTAATTTTTTTACTCTTTGAGGGATTTTTATCTTTTTTACTTCTTCCAAACCCAACCCAAAAACCCTATCAAAATCTGACAAAAGATTATATTTTTCTTGAGGAGAAACATTTTTGTCCTTAACCAATTTCCACATTACAGCCAAAGCTTTGGGCATATTTAAATCATCGTTAATGTGGCTCAAAAATTTCTGTTGATATTGTTTAATCTTGATTAAACTTTTCTCACCGGAACCAACTTTTTGTTTTGTTTGAGATTCTCGAACTGTTTGTCGCAATTTCTCTAAAGCAATACTCGCTGCTTTTAGGCTTTCCCAAGTAAAATTAAGACTGGCTTTGTAATGTCCAGTTAAGAAGAGATAGCGTAAAGATAAGGGATCAAAATCTCTATCTTTGATGTCTTTCATCCAAAAGAAATTTCTTAAGGATTTACTCATCTTTCTGCCCTCAACTTTCAAAAAGGCGTTATGAAACCAAAGATTGACAACTGGATGACCGGTGGCAGCAATATTTTGGGCTCTCTCATTTGTGTGATGAACGGGAATATGGTCTTCGCCGCCAGTATGGATATCTATTCTATCTCCCAGATACTTCATTGACATGGCCGAGCATTCAATATGCCAGCCAGGAAAGCCTTTCTTGGCCCAGGGACTTTCCCATTCCATCTGTCTCTTTATTCCCTTTGGTGTAAACTTCCAGAGGGAAAAATCAGTCGGATTACGCTTTTCTGGATTTATCTCAACCCTGGCTCCTTCTCTTAATTTATCAAGTGGCATTCCAGATAACTTGTTGTAATCTTTTATCTTTGTGGTATCAAAATAAATCCCATCAGATGTTTTATAAGTGAAACCGTTTTTTTCCATCCGCTTCACCAGCTCAATCATTTCTTTAATATGCTCCGTAGCTCGACAAACGATAGTCGGTCTTTTCACATTCAAGGCATCCATTGTCTCAAAAAATTCTTTTTCATACATTTTAGCTATCTCCCAAGCAGACTTTTTAGCTTTTTTGGCTGCTGCTTCCATCTTGTCCTTGCCCATGTCTCGATCACCAAAAAGATGCCCCACATCAGTCACATTCTCAACTTGCTTTACTTTAAAGCCATTGTACTCCAGTACCCGGCGTAAGATGTCAGTATTAACATATGTGCGCATATGGCCAAGGTGAGTATGGTCATAAACCGTCATTCCACATGTATACATTCCAACAAACCCTGCTTTAATCGGCTTAACAACTTCTTTTTTTCGAGATAATGTATTATAGATTTTGAACATTATTAAATTATTCTACTACAATTTAAGATACTCTTCAATTTAAGAGAGTACTTCTTGTCAAAGCTTTCTATTTTTGATAAGATGAAATAATGAGAAAGAAAGATCTTCTTGCTTCATTCATTATCGGTGAAGTCTCAGCTCTAATTTTTCTGGGTATTTTTAGATTTCTTGAGTTTCCAGAGCTAGTGCTCAAATTGGCAAATTATCTTCCTCTAGTCTTGCCTCTTCTGGTAATTTCGGCAACATACATAGCTCA
>JAUWXZ010000018.1 GCA_030616125.1 Candidatus Aenigmatarchaeota archaeon | reverse complement strand
ATTACAATATCCAGGACAAATTTTAGGTTGTAATTTGGAAGCTGCTAAAGCAATAGAAGACAAAGTTGATTGTTTTCTTTGCGTTTCGGCTGGAAAATTCTATGGAAGTGGGATTGTTCTTATTACAGAAAAACCAGTTTTCAACCTAGACTTGGAGAAAAAAGAAATTTACACACTTGAAAAATTTAAGAAAAAAGTTCAAAAGATAACAGCTTGGAATAAAGCTCAATTAAAAGAAGCGAAAAAAATTGGTATTTTGGTAAGTTGGAAAAAGGGACAACTGATGCACGACTCTTTCAAGGTTAAAGAAAAATTGGAAAAAGAAGGTAAAGAAGTTTTTGTGCTTGCTATGGATGAAATCACTCCAGAAAAATTAGAAGGGTTAAAGCTTGACGTCTTAGTAAATTGTGCTTGTGTGAGAATTGGAATAGATGATTTAGAAAGATATAAAATTCCAATAATTAATTTAGATCAAATTTAATGTTGCATATATTTTCTTTCCCACTCTTCAAATTCTTCCTCACTTATCTTCACTTTTTCTTCCTTCTTTTTTACTATTTTATATTTTCCTCTTAATTTCAAACCCACAGCTATACCAAAAAACAATCCACCCAAATGCCCCCAATGAGCCACGTGATCAGCTGAGAAAATTCCGATAATATCTAAAGCAGCCCAAAGAGCTATTGCCACTACCATCGGCAAAATAATTCCCATTGCTGGAACTATCATCTTTGGTCTTATTGCTCCAAGAAAACCTAAAATACCCATTATAGCCCCAGAAGCCCCGACAGTTGAACTATAAAAAAACACAGTTGCAATACCTGAAACAATTCCAGCACTAAAAAATACTATCAGAAATTTTTTATAACCAATTATTTTTTCCAAAACTGAACCAAAAAGAGCAAGAGCAAATAAATTAAAAAATAAATGCTCTGGACCTGCATGAAGAAAAATATAGGTTACAAGACCCCATGGTCTGGTAAAAACTTCAGAGGATACTAATACAAAATTGTTAAAAATAAACTTTGGAAAACTATATCCCAGTAAAAAAATAAACACACAAATTACACTTAGTTTAAGAGCGTACCACTTAAACTTTTCTGAGCCCATAGTTATAAAAAGTGAAACTAAAATTAATATATTTAAATTGGGAAGAAATTAAAGTATATTAATTGAGTTGGTAAAGCGATGGAACTAAAAGTTGTAAAACAGGATGAAAAAACTTTAATCCTTGAGTGTAAAGGAGAAACTGTTACCCTAACAAATGTTCTAAGAGAAGAACTTTGGGAGGACAAATCAGTTAGGGAAGCTGCCCAAATAAAAGAACATCCTTATCTTTCAGAACCAAAGGTTTTTGTTAAAGTTTATAGAGGTTCACCAACAAGTGCTCTAAAAAAAGCTTCTGATAGAATTATTCTAAAAACTGAAGAGTTCAGAGAAAAATTCAAAAAAGAATTGAAGAAATGATTTTCTGAACAAAAGGAATATAAAGATTAACTCTACTTTTATTTTTATGGAAATGACAATAACTGAAAAAACCTTAGCTAGAGGTGCTGGAAGAAAATACGTTAAACCAGGAGAATTCGTAGACGTGGATATAGATATTCTCGGGATGAATGATGTCACTTCAACAGGAGCTATAAAACTGCTAAGAAAATACTTTAATAACCAGATTGCGGAAGACCTTAATATTGTAGTCACTCCTGATCATTACGATCATAGGGATATTGATTCTGCCGAACTTTATAAGGAATTGATGGGTTTCTGCGAAGAACACAGAGATCATAAAAAAATGTGGGTTTATCCTTTAGGTGAAAATTATGGTATATGTCATGTTATGCTGCCACAAGAGGGACATGTTAGGCCTGGAGATATAATAGTTGGTGGTGACTCTCATACTTGTACCTACGGAGCTCTGGGTGCTTTTTCTACAGGAATAGGGACCACAGAAGTTGGAAATGTTTTAGCAACAGGAAAATTATGGTTCAAAGTGCCAGAATCTTTGAAAATAATAATAAAAGGTGAAAACCCAGAAAACATCATGGCGAAAGATATATTTTTACATGTCGTGGGAAACATAGGTGTTGACGGTGCATTGTATCAAGCCATGGAATGGGAAGGGAGACCAATAAACGAATTGAACATAGATGAAAAATTAACTCTTACCAACCTGGATATAGAAGCTGGTGCAAAATCTGGGATTATTCAGCCCGATGAAAAGGTTTTCGAGTATTTAGAAGGAAGGTTGAAATTGCCTTTAGATGATTCTAGGTTAGTGTACAGCGATCCCAATGCAAAGTATGCAAGTGTATTGGAATACGATATTTCTGATTTGCCTCCGCTTGTTGCAAAGCCATATCTTCCTTCAAATGTTGTTCCAGCATCTGAATTAGAAAACGTTAGAATTGATCAAGCTTTCATAGGAAGTTGTACAGGTGCAAAAGCATATGATTTAGAAGTTGCTGCAGAAATTTTAAAAGGTAATAAAAAGGCAAGACATGTGAGATTGATAGTGTCTCCTGCTACACAAAAAATCTACAAAGAGGTAATGCAAAATAAATTAGGAAAAATATTCCTTGACGCAGGAGCTGTAATTTGGCCACCTGGATGTGGAGCATGTTTAGGTGCTTACATGGGTGTTTTGGCTTCAGGTGAAGTATGTATAAGCTCTACAAACAGAAATTTCAGAGGGAGAATGGGTCATCGAGAATCAAAGGTTTTCCTTGCTTCTCCTATGACGGTTGCTGCATCTGCGGTAAAAGGTTACATAAGAGGTGCTGAATTATGAAAGACGTTATAGTTGGAGAATCCTACGTAGTTGGAGATCACATTAATACAGATGCAATTATCCCGGGGAGATACTTAGGTAAGTTAGCTTCTGTTCCAGTGGAAATGTATCCAGAAATACTAAGAAAGTATGCAATGGAAGATTTAGATCCAAAATATCCTCCATTTTTAGATAAAGAAAAGAGGTGCCCTTATAAGATAATCGTAGCTGGCAGAAACTTTGGATGTGGTTCGAGCAGGGAACATGCTCAAATAGCCTTAAAGGGTGCTGGTATAGAAGTGGTAGTAGCACCTTCTTTTGCAAGAATCTTTTACAGAAATTGTATAAATGGTGCATGGTTTCCCCCAACCGAATCAGAAGAGGATTTATCAAAACAAATTGCTACTGGTGATGAATTAAAAATAATAATCTCCGAAAGAAAAATTGTGAACGTTACAAAAGGTGAAGAACATTCGTCCAAACCTTTCGATCTTCTTGCAAAAAACATACTTGATGCTGGTGGACTAACCCAATACAATCTAAGAAGAATTTAAAGTCATTTCTTTTTTTTATATTCAAAATAAGAATAAACAAACAAACCAACAGCGATTGATATTATTGGGACTAAAATTATCCACAAGAAATATTCTATTAATAATTCTTGGAAAAAAAGACTGAACAAAATAAATACTGCATAAAACTTAAATAATTTACTTCCAATGTCGTGTGTTTTTTTCCAAACCCTATCACTGCTTAAAGTCCAAGGAGTTCGAATTCCAATAAACCAATTTCTTTTAACATGTTTGATAAGAATTCCCACATAAAAAAACAAGACCGACAAAGCTGGGATAATTAAATAATTCATATTGAATTGATAACCCAAATTTGCAAATATGGTGACCAGATAGATATAAAACAAAAATCCTACAATAGTCAGGATTAAACCAAAATAATATTGTTTAAATTTCAAAATGTTTTTTCTCAGCGGATCTATTTTTGGAATAACTTTGAAAAGACCGTATAAACCAGTTATCATCAAAGGTATCAAAAATAGAGCCCAAAATTTTGGTAAATATCCATCTACCTCTCCTTTAGCATTCCAATGAGAAGCCATTTGTTCAGGCATTTGTGGATAAAAATAAATTCCGATAGCAAAGCTCAACAGAATGATTATCATTGGTATGATTTCCAATTTAACTCGCATTTAATCACTAGCAAATGTTTTTTCCATAAGTTTTAAGCAAGTCTTCCTTCATGTAGATTGGTGAGCCAGTCCTCACTGCCAAAGCAGTACCATCGCTCGGTCTAGAGTCTAAGCTTAAAACTCTATTCCCTTGTCTCAAAATTAATTTTCCTATGAAAGTATTGTTTTTCACATCAACAATTTTAACCATAACAAGTTTTATTCCAAAATTATCAAATGCACTTTCCATTAAATCATGTGTATTTGGCCTGAAATCAATTCTTCCAGCTAAACCGTTGATAATCGACTCTGCTTGCGTTACTTCTGTGACAGCGGTAACTTGATAGCAATTTCCAGTAAGAGTTATTATTCCTCTATCTTCTGAAATCCTAGCATCCACTTCAATTTGGACATAGCCAAATGTAGAGAGCTCTGGTAAAGCAGTAATATCTGGAAGTTTTTCTATAACCGCTTGTGGCAGGACTCGAATAAAATATTCAACTATATTGGAAGTAATTAAAAAATAAATAGAAATTCCAAGCAGGATAATCAGCAAAACTATTAAAATTTTTTCCTTTTCTCTTTTTTTGTATTTGTATCTGTAAGCCATCTAATAATTATTTTAAACTTCAAGAATACATTCTTTTGGTCCGGTTGTAGTGTAAATTTTTATAGGAATTAAAAAAGACTGAATGTAATATTTCAACTAAAAATAGCTTTTGGCATAATATAAACTTTTACTTAGCCTCTTAGATTAATTTTAAGTTTTTTTGCTCTAGCTAAAGCATTTTGGTATTCTTCTTCTGTAAGTCTTCTATTCATTTCTGGATATTCTTTCGCCCGGTAGCAAGGATAATATTGATCCATTATATTGACCACACACTTGTCTCTAATGTTTTTTGCTATCCATTCTAAAATTGGAAATGTACAACAATCTAAGTGATTTGGTAGGACCAACTGTCTAATCGTAAGTTCAGTTTGCTTAGCTGCCAGCAAATGATTCCTTGTAACAATTTCCCAGTAGTTTTGAACTTTTGAGAGCCTTAGTGCACATTCATCGTTTCCGTATTTTAAATCAGTAAGATAAACATCAACTATACCATCAAGAATTTCCATCGTTTTTTCTGACATGTAGAAGTTAGAGTTCCAAAGTGTTGGTATATTTGTATTGCAAAATTTTAGAGCTTCCAATATCCAGAACAATTGAGGAGTTGGAGATCCACCAACAAAATTTACATTCCTAAACCCAAGCACTTTCATTTCTTCTATTCTTCTTGCTAAAAATTGAGAGGTTATAAAAGTTCCTTCTTCCAGTCTTTGACTTATCGAAAAATTCTGACAATATTGGCAATGAAAATTGCAAGAGTAAAAGAATATCGTATAACTAGGAACATAGTAACTTTCTTCCCCATAATGTGGACCTTCAGAAGATATTATTGGCTCATTTCCAATTTTACATTCTCCAAGTTCTCCTCTCAATCTGTTTACTCTGCATTTTCTTTCACACAGTTCGCAAAATTTCATCAGTTCTTTTGTTAACATGATCTTCAAGTCAAGCAAGGAAAATCTTGGAATTTCTAGGTCGTTAATTTTTAATTTCCCGTTATCAACAGCTTTTTTAATTTTATAAAATTTTTTCATAAGCTTGAAGTGCTCTTTCCATAATTGAGTTGTAGGTGCTTTTTTATCAAAATTGAAAGCAATTCTTTTTGCTATTTGAAAGTTTGCTGGCAGTTTATCCTTTATAACTTTAATGTATCGAGGTAAAAATTTTTTAACTAAAGGGTCTTCCAAAGCTATAGCTGCATCTGATTTAAGCAATCGCCACATAATTAATTAAAAACTGATAGTTTATTTAATTCTTTATACTTAATTATTCAATCACTTTTTGTAGGAGAAATAAGTTTATTTAAAATCCCAGAAGAAAACTTGCGATCAATAAGTTTAAACTATTCTTTTTCCCTGAGGAAGTTAAACCCAAGGGCCTCTAGTACTGAAATTCTTTTTTTTTGGTTTTTCTTCCAAAAACCATTTTACCTCCTCAGATGTTTTTTTCTTACAGACTTTCCAGGTTGAGCAATTCCTCTAAATCTAGCACAAGAGGGGCAAACTCTTATTTTTCTTTTCATCAGATGAATCATTCTTCTGTCCACTTGTTTCAAAATTAATGGATCACTTATCCTAAATCCTCTTATAATAACAAAGGTTTTGTACCTTGGGACTTCTCTTCCGCAAAACTCACAGCTTACAGTAGTTTCTCTTCCTCTTGTTTTACAATGCTTATATTTTCTTGTGTAAGGGGCTGTACTAATTGGCATATAATTAATATAAATTTTAGAATTTAATATAAGACTAAATTATTAGTAAACAAATTTTTAAATATCTATTATTAGAAGTACAATTTAATTCAGCGCGTACTCACTACAATAAAGTGGAAATGGGTGCGTGCAGAGCTTGTTCTGTGCGTACTAGGTTAAGTGATAAAAATGGGTTTAAAAGAAAAATTGAAAAAAATTGGCCCATACTTATGGGAATTGCCAAAAGAAGCTAAACCTGGAATGAAAGTACCAGCATGGCTTTTCTCATCAGAGGATTTGCTTAAAGGGTTAGAAGAAGGAGCAGTAGAACAAGTAGCAAATATATCTTTCTTACCTGGTATTTACAAGCACTCAATAGCACTCCCGGATATGCATTTTGGCTACGGATTTCCAATAGGTGGAGTTGCTGCTTTGGATTTTGAAGAAGGTGGTTTATCTCCAGGAGGAATTGGTTTTGACATAAATTGTGGTGTTCGCTTACTAAGAACAAATTTAACAGCTAATCAAATAAAACCAAAATTACCCCAATTATTAGAATCAATTTTTAGTAATGTTCCTTCAGGAGTTGGGAGAAGTGGAAAAATAAGGCTTTCTCCTTCTCAACTACAGAATGAAGTCTTAGAAGCTGGAGCTAGATGGGCAGTAGAAAAAGGTTATGGTACTGAAAGAGATTTAGAATATTTGGAAGAAAAAGGTTGCATGAAAGAAGCAGACGCATCAAAAGTTTCCTCTAAGGCTTTGCAAAGAGGTGCTCCTCAGCTTGGCTCTTTGGGAGCAGGAAATCATTTCCTAGAAATTCAGCAAGTTGAAAAGATTTTCTTACCTGAAGTAGCTAAAGTCTTCGGAATTGAAGAAGAAAATCAAGTTTGTGTAATGATTCACACTGGCTCAAGAGGATTCGGACATCAGGTTTGTACAGATTATTTGAAAATTCTAGAAAATTCTTTTAGGGATGAAATTAGAAAATTACCAGATCGTGAATTAGTTTACGCCCCTGCTGGAACAAAAGAATGTGAAGATTATTTTCAAGCCATGTGCTGTGCTGCAAATTTTGGTTTCTGTAATAGACAAATGATAATGCATTGGGTAAGAGAAAGCATGATGAAAACTTTAGGAATGAGTCAAGAAGATATTGGTTCAGAGCTTGTCTATGGTCTTGCCCATAATATCGGTAAAGTAGAAGAGCACAAAATAAACGGAGAAAAAAGAAAAGTTTTTGTCCATCGCAAAGGAGCTACTCGTTGTTTTGGTCCTGGAAGTCCTGATGTTCCAAAGGATTATCAGGCAATAGGCCAACCCTCTTTACTTCCTGGGACTATGGGGACTGCAAGCTATGTTTTGATTGGAACGAAAATGGCTGAAGACCAAACTTTTTCTTCTATAGCACATGGAAGTGGAAGAGTGATGTCAAGAACCAAAGCGCTTAAACGTTTTAGAGGTGAAGAAGTAAAAAAATCTTTAGAAAGTCGTGGTATATTGGTCAGGTCTGCATCATGGAAATGTCTTGCAGAAGAAAACCCACCTGTTTATCATGATATAGATGAAGTTGTAAGAGTTTGTCAAGAAGCCGGAATTGCAAAAATAGTTGTAAAATTAAAGCCCATGGGCGTGATCAAAGGATAATTATTTTGGGGAGGTGAATGGATGGTTGTAGATGCACACAAAGAATGGAATGAAATGGATCAGAAATCTAAAGAACTGGAATTTGCAAGAAATTCTTTGATGGAAGAGCTTGAAGCAATAAATAATTACCAAGCAAGAATTTCTGCAACTCAAGATGCTGAACTTAAGAAACTATTAATCCATAACATGGACGAAGAGAAAGAACATGTGGCAATGTTAGTAGAATGGATAAGGAAAAATGACCAAACACAGGATAAGATGTTTAAAGAACATGATTAGAGTGAAAAAATAGTAAATGTAAAAAAGTTGGAAGGGGCTTGGGACTTTAGATATCAATAATTACTTGAGCTTTCCATTCCTTATTTTTTTTAATTTCCATTCTGTGATAAGTCGCTGCTTTAACCTCAGCTTTTGTTTCATGCTTTTCTGGGTTTATTTTTTCTCCCCATACTTTTGCTTTAAGTTCAAGATTTTTTTCATCTATTTTTACTTCAAACTTAGAAAATGCTAGATTTTCAGCTCCATAAAAAACTAATAGTTCATTTAACCATTCAAATAATAAACCTTGTAGGTCTTTTGCCTTAGCTTCAACACTTTTCTCAACCACTAGTCCAATTTGTTTTGTATTAATCATAATCTCAAACATCGCCAAGGCTGAGTTAGCAAATAGTTCATTCAAATTTTTTCCATAAGCTCTAAAACAAGCATCAGCTGTAGTTATGTCTAAAAACTCAAATTTTTTCATAATTATATTTTAACTTCAACTAAACTTTAATATAGTAGCTTAAAATTTAGTGTGTTCTTACCCCAACAAACCAAGTCAAATCCTTAAGGGTACTTTGTACCTCCTTTGAAATACGTGATTTTTCTATGAGCTTGCAACCCTCTTCATACCAATCTTGTTGTTTTTGTTCTATGTACTCAACGGCCCCACACTCTTTCATAACATCTACAGCTTTTTCAATTTGATCTTTGCTTGCATCTTCATTCCCCCAAACCTCCAACAAAATTTCTTTTTGCCTATCATTAGCTAATTCCAAACTTTTAAGGAAAAGAGGTGTATTCTTTCCTTCCTTCATATCCCCACCTATAGGTTTGCCCTTTCTTGCGCCTAACTCAAGCTCGCTCATATCATCTCTAATTTGAAAACGAAGATTGAAAGGTCTTCTTGCCCAAGTTAAAAGATAACTTATCTCACTTGGGGCATCTGCTATAGCACCACCTGCTTCAACACATGCTTCAAACAAAGCACCTGTTTTATTCTCATACATATAACAAATTTCTTCATAAGTTATTTCACGATTTCTTTCATAAGTGAGATCCAATTGTTGACCATAAACAACCTCTTGAAGTCTTTTAGCAAATATGGACGAAATTTTGTTTTTAATTCTTGGTTCAAGCTTAGAATTTGCAATAACCTCAAAGGCTATCTGAGTTACATCATCTCCATTGTTAATGGCTCTTGAATCAGCTTCGTGTTCAAGTTCTTCGTTCGGAACCTTGTCCCTTAAATATTCTTTCCACATTTTTCTTACAGTTTGTATGTTAGTTCTATAGTCATCTTTGTCCATTATGTCATCATGAATGAGTGTAAAATTATGAAGTAAGTCAGCTGGAACATATGCATCAAGCTCAGAACTTCCTCCATAGCCCTCTGCAACTACTTTCATCAGAAAAGGTCTTAATCGCTTGCCTTTTCTTTCTACACAAAAAATGCGTGAAAACTCTATGGATTTTTTATATACTTCTTCACATGAGCGAGAAGGAAATGCTCTTATTGTTTTTGCTTTCTTCGCAAATATTGTATTCATACG
>JAUWXZ010000036.1 GCA_030616125.1 Candidatus Aenigmatarchaeota archaeon | reverse complement strand
AATCCTGTCTGGCATGAGGGGTACCACTTCTTTTCCTTCCAGCTACATTTACATTTTCCTTTTGGTTGGCCACAAATCTCACATTTGCACTTACAAGCAGTTTTTGTAAAACCACATTTTGCACATCTAAAATAGCTCGAACAACCAACGAACCTTTTCTTAGTGAATCTTGAAAAAAAAATCCTCAACTCACCGGTCTTACAGTTCGGACAAGTACCAAGTCTCCTCTCATCTTCTCTAGCAGTTATCAATCCTTCCAGTAGTTTCTTTCCGATTTTCTTTTCATTTTTCTTGAAATCTTTTAAGACATCAACCAAAAATTTTTCTGCTTCCTTAATAACATTATTTCTTTTTTTCTTCCCATTAAAAACCAGATTCATTTCTTTTTCAAAGTGCCTAGTTAGTTTTTCATCTAAAATTCTCGGGCAAAATTCTTTTAATGTCTTAGTTACAGCTTCTCCTAATTTTGTGACCTGTATAGATTTTCCAAGAACATATTTTCTATAATAAAGAGTTTGCAAGATTTCTGCTCGTGTCGCTTTAGTTCCAAGATCATGTTTGTCCATTTCTTTCAAAATTGATCCTTGCGAATATCTTCCTGGAGGTTGGGTTTCTTTAGTTAACATGTCAAGTTTTAAAACTTTTAATATTTGGCCTATTTTTAATTCAGGAAGTATTTGCTCTTCAAAGGCAAGATAGCGCTGATAGAATTTGGTCCATCCAGCTTCGATGGTTCTTTTTCCAACAATAGTAAATTTGTTACCGTTAACATCTAAGGTAACAGTCATACTTTCTCTTAATGCTTCATCAGCAAACACAGCTAAAAATCTTCTGATTATCAAATCATACAATTTTTTTTGCTGAGCAGTCAATTTTTTCAAGTCTGCAACCTCAAAAGTGGGGTAAACAGCTGGATGAGCAGGATCAGTTTTTTTACCTTCATGTGGAGTTAATTTTGTTTTTGCTAGCAATTCTTTACATAATTCGGCATAAGGTTTCAACTTTGACAAAGCCTTTAAAATTTTTTTATAATTTATGGCGGGGGGTAATTTTTGACTTGCGCTTCTAGGGTAAGAAATAAACCCTTGTTGGTATAAGCCTTCTGCTACCCTTAGAGTCCAAGTTGGTGCAAATTTAAATTGCGCATAGGCTTCTGTCTGTAGCTCTGTTGTGTTAAAGGGAAAAGGAGGCGATTGTTTGTATTTTCTCTTTTTAATATTTTTTATTGTTGCATTCTTTCCTTTACAACTCTTAAAAACTTTATCAGCTTCATCTTTTTTCCAAATTTTATCTTTTTCATATGCAGCAATTATTTCCTTGTCATCAACTTTTACTAACACTTGTAACTGCCAGAAGGGTTTTGGTTTAAACTTTCTTACTTCTAATTCCTTTTCTAATAACATTGCCAAAGTTGGACCTTGAACTCTTCCAGTAGATAAAATAGCAAAACCACGCTTGGCTTGATTTTTCATTGCTAAAGTCAAAGCACGAGTTAGATTTATCCCCCATATCCAATCAAGTTGATGTCTTGTTAGTCCAGATTCAATTTGACCGAAATCCAAGTGTTTGCTCATATTTTCATAAGATTCTATTAATTCATCTTTAGTTAGAGTAGAAAACTTCATTCTTTTTCCATCATCAGTATCACAAAGAAACTTTAGAACATTCCATGCTATAACTGATCCTTCTGTGTCAAAATCTGTACATACAATAAAATCAGAAGCATCTTTTGCAATGGCTTCTACAACCTTAAAATATTTCCTTGAAAATTCAGACCCCTTTCTGACTTCAAAACTTGGTTTCCATTCAGCACCAAATACAGGGTATGTCCAACCCTTTCCTTTGTCGACTGGAGTTAAATTAAATAAATGACCAACCGCACAAACTATAATGTAGTTTTTTCCATTTCTTTTAAATTCATAGTGAGCAACATTATTCTCATCAATTTTTTTCTTCAAAGTTTTTGGTTCAGCTAAAGCTTCAGCAATTCGGCGCATTGCATCTGGTTTTTCTGATAACATCAAAGTGTATGTCATTAAATCAAATAGTCCTTAAAAATTTATAAAATTATTCTAAAACCACTGGTTGATCTTTTGTTTTATTTTGAGTAATTCTCTCTAGGGCGCCAATTCTAGCTTCGAGGGCGATGATCCTGCTGATTAATTCATTTGTTTCCATGTTTGAAATACCAGGTGTGTTTTCGGTTATACTTCTTTCAAATTCTCTAATTTTATTCATTTTATCTTCTATTTCTTTGTTTAAAACAGGAGCCTTTTCTAATCCTTCAAAATTTTTAATAGATTCTTCCAAAGACCCAATCCTAACGTTTATTGCTACCAAATCTTTCTTGCTTGTTTTGAGTTCTTCTAAATCTTCAACTTTCTGTTTCAGATTTTGAATCCCTTCCAAATCGACTTTTTTAAGTTTTTCTTCTAATTCAGCTATAGCTACTTCTAAATTGACCAGCCTCTTTTCAGTTTGCAATAAACTAAGCTTAAATTTATTTTCAATTCTTGTCAAATCATCAGTATTAGCCAAAAGCCCACCTAAACATAGCTTATTTTTGTTTGATAATATATTTTTGTTTTCTTAGCCATAAGAACCAAATTAAAATTACCGCTAGGATAAGCCCTTCTCTCCAAAAAATTGTATGAACAAAAGTAAAATAGCTGACTCCAAAATGATAACCTATTAAAATTGTTGTCAAGATTCTAAGAAAGTTTATTATAAAAAGTATTGGAATACCTATAGCCAAAGCTTCAAGTTTTGTTTTTGGAAAATAATTTTTGATTTTATTTTTTAGCTTTCCTACTTTTTTTCCAAATTTTATAGGGGTAGCTAAAACCAAAGCAAAAAACATCAACATAGATTTCCAACCAATACAATCAGCGTCTATCACAATTTGTGGCATCTTTGGATCAGCTAACAACAAAACAAACCCTTTTCTCCTTGTTTCAACATTTAAGAAATTTAATACATGTTCTAAAGAGCTCGCTAAAAGAGTTTGTAATTTCGGAAAAGTAATGTCAAGATAGATGATAATCCAGACAGGCAAAGAAAGTAGGTTGAAAATTAAGAGAAAAATTACAACTGCTATCAGCATTTCCTTTTTTACTTTTTTTATCATCTTATTTCCTTTTTCTTCTTATTTTTTCTATAGCGTCTGCAATGTTATCTGCTTTTTCTTTTATTAGTTTTACTACAATTTCATCAAAAGTGTCTTCTAAGTCAGGTTTTGATATTGCATCTTGGATTTTTGAGAAAAGCTCATGGTAACTTTTTAATGCTTTTATGCTTGCAGCCAAAGCGTCTTTTTGATGATAACCTTTTGTTTCATATTCTTTAACTATTTTATTTTTTTCAACATTAGGAAGAGAGATCTCAGGATAAAAAAGTCTGCAACCCAAAGCTCTTGCCAATTTTTTAACAGTTCTTGGAGGAGGATTTACATCAGTTGCAACTATCACTGGAGTTCCAAATCTTGTAGCATATTTTACTAAAAAACCTTTCTTCGCATATTTTTTGCTTGCAATTCCAAGTAAATTGCCCTTTAAATCTAAAACCGCTATACCACTAGTGATTCCAGGATCTATTCCGACTATTAAAGCTTTAGACAATTTATCCCTCAATATTTTTCGGTTAAAATTTTTCTAATTTTTTCAGCAAGCCTTTTACCCACACCTTTAACTTTTTGGAGTCCCCTATCCGTAGCTTCGAATACTTTTTCTACAGTTCCAAAACGTTTTAACAAACGTTTCGAAATTATCGTGATCTCAGGAACTTTGATTTTTGGCATTTTAAATTTAGGTATCTCAATTTTCAGTGTAGTTATTTTCAGTTTTGGAATCTTAACTTTCTTCTTAGGTATCTCAATCTTAGGAATTTTTGGGATTTTTATTTCAGGAATTTTTAGTATATTTTTTCTACATTCTTTAATATATCTTAAAGCTTGTTTGTATTCTTTTCTCCTTACTGCCTTTTCTGCATCTTTAAGATGACCACGAATCAAATAGGTAGTTAACAGGTCTAAATGACGCTTTGTCTTTTTAAATTCTTTTAAGAATGCATTACGCTCTTTTTTAAACTCTTCTAGACCAGGTAGTTTTAGTATTGTACGCATTCTTGGTTTTATCCTAAGTATAGCTGTTTTGAGTAAATTGAGAGATAGCTTAGGCTTTCTTAGAATTTTTTTGGAAACTTTTGATGGTTTGGTTATCACTTCCTCAACTTGAGGTACTTTAACTTTGGGTAGTTTAGGTATTTTCACTTTTGGAATTTTTGGTAATTTAATTTTAGGTACTTTTAATTTTGGCATTGAAGGTAATTTTATTTTGTATAACTGCCTAAGGACTTGCCTGCCTAGATAGCTAACTGATTTGGCCAATGCAGAAAATGCCTTGATGATTTTCTTTCTTTTATCGTAAATCAGTATACCAGCGATAACCAAAGTAAAGGACAATGTCAATTTAACCATTAAAACCAATCTACCAAACTCAGTCGTTATCACTTCTTCTAATGAGGAAGAAGTAGAATTTAGAAAAACGTCCGCTTTTTGTAAAAGTATCATAGCTCCCGTATAATTACCAAACCCTTTTATATCTATAGCAGACCCATAAAAATTCCTCGCTTTCAACAAAAGTTTTTCTCCTGTGCCTGTAGGTATACCTTTCTCTTTCATTATTTTTATAAGGCTCAGAAATCTGTCAATTTTAGCTTTTATACTGCTACTCAACTCATCAAACCTCTCCATAAATATGGATTTTGGTTTTATTTCTAATATTAGTGTTGCTATATCGCTCATTTCCACCGAACTAACATTGAACTCTAGCGAATAATTTTTTACCAAAGCATCGGAAGGAATTTTAAATTTTACCCTTATGATGGCTGTCTCGTTAGCAGCAATATCGAAGCTATGATTCAGAATTTCTGCCCAATCTTTTTCAATTCCTTTTATTCGTAGAAAAACACCATGCAATGTAACGATTCCGATATTATCTACAAATAGCTTTATAGATATTTCATCTCCCTGTTTAATCTGAATATACTCATCAACGATTATTTTCATTCTAACACGTCTAACACCCGCAGTCGGTGTTATCGGTGTTGTCGGGCAAATGCCACAATCTCCTGGGCATGAAGAGCAACTTTCATCTGGTTCACAAATATTATTTCCACACCATATGGCCTCTGCCGCGGCATATGCAGAAAAATTAGTTTGATTTATGCAGATCATATCTGAGGTGGTGTTTAAAATTCCTTCCAGTTTATTCCATGCACCGTCACAGAATCTTGATGAGAAATTCCATTCTGGGCATTTGAAAATTTTAATGGTATTTTCGTATTGGATTGGAGCTAACGTGTAATTAAGGCAAATGGTAATATTCTGGTAAGTTAAATTAACTTCTGCAGATAATCCTTTATGAACAACTCTTGTAGCAGGAACAGTAATATTCTCTATCGGTACACTATCCAAAGCCAACGTGTCCAATGCGTTCTCAGATAAGTTAGCCCTTAACAATTTTATACTGTCATTGAACGCATTTACCAAGACATCGTGTAAACCTGTAGAATTGAAAGTCGTGTTGTAGTATCCAGTGGCATTGGTAGAGGTGTTCGTTACCTCTTCTTCTGTATCTGGCTCATAAATTCTAACAGTAACATTTACTGGATTGCCAGTCGCATCCCCCATTGTCCCGTTAAAAATAATTTTCTTGTAAACTTTCATTTGATAGCTTATACCAGATTTGGTGTAATTTTGGTCTTCTGCAAAGTAGGCTGTTATGTTGTAAATGCCAAGATTCAAATTGCTTGTATTAGTGATATTAATTAATGGCGTTTGACCGGGAGAATTGGACACGTTTTGCGTCGTTCCCGTGAAATCATTCCACAACTGTACATTTTTTTCAGTTATGTTCACAGTAGCAGTTAGGTTTGCTATACCAGATTTGTTGTAATTTCTATCATTCTCTGTTCCATTCAAGAAAAGCCTCGTTAAAGTTGGTGCTTTGGTTATGGTGAAGTACCAGACATTAGAAACATTCCAGTTACCAGATGTATCATTTGCGAAGGATTTCCAGTAGAAAGTTCCAGCCGGCAAAGTTTCATTACGAGAATAGACATTCCCACTATAATTGAACATCGTATAGTTTTGAGGCGAACCTGACCAATCTCCCTCTATAAATACTTTATCAACCGCGACGTTATCGGTCCAGGTTATGTTGAAGTAGGATAATATTGTTGAACTATAAGTTGTAACTATATTAGTTTCATTGTTTGACCATTGTGGTTTTGTGGTATCATTCACTTGTAGATATTGTGTTGCTGAAAAGCTGTCACCTGTCTCTGTAGAATTACATTTTATTCTTATCGCATACA
>JAUWXZ010000040.1 GCA_030616125.1 Candidatus Aenigmatarchaeota archaeon | reverse complement strand
AATTAAAGGAATGTAACTTAAAAATTTTTCTGGCAATTTCCAATAAATCCATTTGTTCTATTTTTACTATATCAGAGAAATCAAAATTCAATTTTACAGCCCTAGCAATCAAAAAAGGAATGTCAAAATTTTTAATGTTCCATCCACAAACTGCTTGATAACCATTTTTTAAGATTTGATCATGAAACCATTCCAATGCTTTCGCTTCTTCCTCTGGTTTACTAACAAAATAAATAAAAGGTTCTTTAAAATTTTTTGGGTCAAAAATTCCTATAGAAACTATTGAGCCAATAGAACCGAATAAACTAGTTGTTTCCAGATCAAACATAACTATTTTTTTATCCATCAAATCAACTTAGAAAGAGGAGGGGAAAGCGTAAAATAAAGAATTGAATTTCCTCTCCCCATTTCAAATCTTTACAGGTTTCAGCCAGCCAACAATTCTATTTTCTTTTATTAAGTTTACTCTCCATTTCAACAATCCACGATCTTCAACCAAACTCAAAAGCATTGTCCCTCTTTCTCTGATTTTATCACCTTATTGCCCGACCATTATCATGAATAATTAGTTTAAAATCTTGTAATCTTTTTTGAATTCCGAACTCAACAATGCCCTCTTCCAAGAAACTTCCTCCACAACGCTTGCAAAACATCCTTCTCTGACCAAAACCGTCTATAAATTTCATTAATCTTGAATACCTACATCTTAAGCATTTCATTTTTACCTAATGAAAAATTGGCTGGGTAGATATACCTACTTTTCGGGGGAGGTCATTTCCGATGCTTTAGTTAAAGAAGGAAAAATAGGACGAATTTTAGCTTGAAACGTTCAAATTATTCTTTATTTTACTTTAAAAAACCATAAAGTCTTTTATTTTCTGTTAGTTATCTAAGTGTTCTACTGATAAACTTTAATTCCCTGTTAACTTCTGGATTTCCTGGATTGCTATAAGCTTTTGTTAGTGCATTTTGACGATTCATTAGTGCATTTCTGTATTCATCTTCACTCATGGTTTGATTTCTACACATTTTTTTCACTTAAATCTCAAAACTTGACAAATTTTTTATAAATCTTTTTAAATGTCTCTTGGGTAGCCTTGCTGCTGCAGCTTCTGTATGGCCACCACCAAAAGATTCTGGAATGTTTTTGATCATCTCTTTTGTGAAGTTTCCCAAATCAATTTTAACTTCTTTTCCTTTCCTAAAACTTAGGTCGATATATTTTCCGTTATTTTGACCTATAACCAAAATTTCTTTATCCAAAAATTTTGTCAAACGAATTCCAGTACTAGACTTAACCTTATACTTTGATTCGATTTCATAGAAAATTATGTTTTTTCCAACAAATTTTTTATTCTTCTTAAAATCTTCTATTAATCTTTCAAATTCCTTTCTCGTGGAATCATACCATTTTAAAAGAGTTTTTGATTCTTTTCTTCCGTTTAAAATCTCATTATAATTTTTTTTCAAAAGAACCTTGGAAACAAATTCGGCACCTTCCTTTCCTTTTACAATCTTGGCAGAATCAACAATTTTTGCAAGCTCCCCAAGTAAAGAATTTTCAAACAGTGCCATGTTTTCTAAATCAACTTCATCAACTAACTTGTGAAAAGAATTTTTTATTTCCTCAAAAATGTCAACACAATTTCTCACTCCATTGTCACCCAAAACACCAGTACCAGCAATCCAGCAAATGTCCTTTAGACCAGTGATAGACTCATAAATTTTATAAGCAAGGTAGCTTGTTGGTAAATAAATGTTTTTGTATAAAATTGGATTACAGTAAATAGCATTGCGGTATTTTTCGTAAGGATGATGGTCTATTACTAGGATTTTCCTTTTCTTGTTCAATTTTCTTAAGAGTTTAACTGGCAAAGCAGGAATATCTGCCAATATCACAAAATCTGGTGTCTCTTTTTCTACTTCTTCAACAACATTTAGAGTTAAACCCGAGCTACATTCAGTAGAGAACATTTTTGGAAAAAACCCATAGATTTTTTTAATCAGCAATGCCAAAATTGCTCCAGAACAACAACCATCACTGTCATCATGGTGAATTATCACAACCTTAGGATTTTCAATATTTTTAATAAAATTTATAGCAGGCTTGATTGTTTTTTCCACAATCAATTTTTTCATTCTTTCATTTTCTAGTCTCTCTTTTTCTAATTCTCTCTTAAAAGATTCAATATCTTGGAAAGGTTTGTAATAAGAAGCAAATCTGACGTAAGCAACTTCGTCTATAGCTTTGAGTTTTTCTATTACCAGATCACCAATTATATTGAATCTTATCTCGGGAGTGGATAAACTCTTCACTTCTGTTTCTATTTGTTTTGTCAGTTTCTCGATGGTCCTTAAACTAATCGGTCTTTTTTCGCACGCCTTTATAATACTTGCCCTAATTTTATTTCTGTCAAACCTTTCCCTTCTTTTGTTTTTCTTTATTACAATCAGATCAGTTTCAGTTCTTTCGTAGGTTGTAAATCTTTTTTTGCATCTTAAACATTCCCTTCTTCTTCTGATCGTATTTTCATCGCTGACTCTCTTGTCAATAACCTTTATTTTTTGGCTAGAACAGTATGGACATCGCATATTTTAACCCGTGGTCTATTATTTTCATTCCTTCTAAATCAAAATCCTTTCAGACCTTAAATAACATTTTTTATTTTTGAAACCATAGGTTAGAATCTGTATCTTTGAACGCAAGATATTGTGTTTTTGCTATTTTCGAACCACAATTTAAGATTTTTCTTTATTTTTTTCAGTTTCGGATATTTTTTTCAAAGCACTTTCATCTAGAACAACAAGTTGAACAGGTTGTTGTGCCTGTGACTTAGCTCCATATAGGTGAAATTCTGTCAATGAAAGTAAAGTGTCACAATAATGAAGGATCAAAGCTTCAAAAGTTCTTGGTGGTGTAGGACCAGCTTCTCCAAAATGTGAAGCAACTATATGGATAACCTTCTCCGGAAATTCGCGACGATAAAGTTCTGCTGTCCCAAGCATTGTGTGGTCTAATAAAACCCCTGTAGGTTCAAAACCACCTTTAGTTTTTTTCCATTCAAAGATTTTTCCAATGTCATGTAAGATTGCAGCTGCAATTAGATGATCTTGGTTAATCAAGATTCTGTAATTTTTTTCTAAACTATCTGCAGTTTTTAAACATAAATCAACCAAAGCAATTGTGTGGTTCAAAACATCTCTTTCCACAGCTATTCCGCCCTGGGGTGATGTAACAGTAAACATAGAACCAGCTTCTTCAATTTTCATCCTTGGATACTTTTTAAATTCTTTGTGAGACAATTTAGGGTCTTTTAGAAAATCAATTACTTTTTTCCTCAATTCTTTATCTTTAATTTTTTTTGCAAGTTCAATCAATCTTTCCATTTTGTTTCACCTGTTTTTCTTCCTTTTCAATAAATGCTCTTCCACCTTGCCATTGACCTTTATATAATTTAGTTTTACCTTCAACCTTATGAAATACTATGTTTGTAATTCTTGCACCCATTTCTAACTCAAATTCCTTTTTACTTGTGTTTATCATTACAAAAGAAAAATTTCCATGATAACCAGGATCGGTTCTTATTCCTTGAACAACAATTCCGCATTTGTACAGAGTTTGTCTTGGAATAAGCCATCCAAATAAGTTTTCAGGTGTGTTTATTTTTTCGACAGTAGTTGCAATGTAAACTTTTCCAGGTTTAAGTTTTACCTTTATTTTTTTATCTTTTTCAAATTTTCCTATTATTTTATATTTCGGAGTTTTTCTTGTATCAACATGTAAAAAGCCTTCCTCCTCATCCATCTCGAATATTTCTCCAATTCTCAGATCAACTCCACATCCTTCAAAGTTTATGTTTTTTTCGTCTAAACCTTCTACCAAATTCCGAGTTCTGATTAGTTCTAAGACTTTATCTACACCTAAGATCATTTATTCACCTTATCCGAACAACGCACTCAATCCAGCGCTTGCAGTCTCTTCAGCTTTTTTCCCTTCTTCTTTCTCTACTTTCTTTTCCTTCTTTTCCTCAGCAGGTGCAGCAACTGGCACAGCAGCTTGTTTCACAGCTTCTTCTATATCTACTCCTTCTAGAGAAGAAACCAATGCTTTAATTTTACTTTCATCTACACTTGCTTCTATGCTCTGCAAAACTTTTTTAATATTTGCTTCTGTAATTTTTTGTCCAGCTGAGTGAAGCAAAAGCGCCGAGTATATTTCTTGCATTATTTTCCACCTCCAAATTTTTCTAAAGCTTTGGCAGCAATAAAACATTTAGCCAATAAAAATTTAATATTTTCCTTAGTTGGATAATTAATTGAAACAGATAAATTTAAAGCCTGATTGAAAGCTTCTTTCAGTTTTTCAGGATAGATTTTTACTAAATCCAAGACTTCCTTTAAATAGATTTTTCCATCTATATAGATTGCAACGATGTTTAAACCAATTTTCATTGGTTGAATTTTTAATTTTTTTAAAGCATCAGCTAATTCCTTGGAAATTTTGTCATCCGTTCTAGCAACAACCACATCTTTTTTGATTGCAATTTTACCTTCTTCCACCCCAGCAGGAATTCCAGCTTTACTCAATTCCCCGATTACCGGTCCAGGCAATAAACTTGTTGGCCCAGCTTTTATCTCAATATCTTTTTCTGCTAGATCACCTGCTTTTGCAAAAGATGGAGATTTTAATTTATCAACCTGTAGATAAAACTTGAAAGGCTCTAAGTCTGTGAATATCATTGCCAGCTCAGAAGGAATGTGTTTTTCTAATTCAGAAATTTTCCTTTTTTTTGCATTTTTAATTGCATTGAGAAAAGTGGATTTCTTTATCATTTTTATTTCTGCCTTTCCTCTCAGTTGCTTTCTTATTTCCTGCAATTGTTTGCTTGGTAGTTTAATCATGTCAATAAGTCCAACTGTAGAAAACTTTTCTATTTTTTTTCTCAAATCTTCCACTTTTTTTATTTTTTCTTCTTTGACCAATTTTTACACCTCAATTTTAATTGGTTTGCTCATGGTGAGCTTTAGTAAAATTCTACCAATGTTGTGTTTTCCCTTTGGTAGTTTTCCTTCCAAAAATTTTATCACTGCATCTATATTTTCAACAATAGCTTCATCCTTCATCTGTTCGTTTCCAACTGGGCACTGAATCACTGGAGAGTCTTTTACTTTGATTTTTATTGATTTTTTGTAGTTTTCTATCAGCTTTTCTACATTTCCAGTTATTAGCCTTGGCATTTTACCCTGAGGACCAAGATAGATACCAAGTGTTTTACCTATCAAAGGCATAAGTTTTGGCTCAGACAAAAAGAAATCAGTTTGCCTTACAAGCTTCTTAGCTTCTCTTTTGTTTTTAGCTAGCTTTTGGATGTCTTCAGTTGTTAAGAGTTTACATTTTTCAGTTTTTATTGAATCGTTAAAGATTATTACTTCGGTTTCTTTTCCTTTTCCTTGGGGCAGAACTAAATCTTCGGTGAATTTATTTTCTGGTTTTTTTAGGTTGATTTCTTTTAAATTAATGATTAGATCAAAAGTTTGAGGAAACTTTCTTTTCTTAGATTTTTCTTTCAGTTCTTTTATTGTTTGTAAAATTTTT
>JAUWXZ010000010.1 GCA_030616125.1 Candidatus Aenigmatarchaeota archaeon | reverse complement strand
TTCTCTTCAGGTTTCTCTTCTACTTCTTCTACCATAATTATTTTTATTTAAACTAAGTATTTAAACTTCAATTTTTACTAAATTGTCTTTATAAAGAAATCAATAAAATCTTTTTTTTCAGATTCGATAGCAACATTTATTGAATTACTATTTGAATCTACAACAGTATAGCCCTTATCATTTACTTTAACCATCATTTTCTCAAATTTAGCGAACGATTTCTTAATTAAAAGGGTTGATGTAAACGAATCATAAAGTATAGGATTTCTATGAGTATGACTTCTTTTCCAATATTTGTACAATTCATGCAAAGCATTGTTTAATGGATCTTTAGAATTATTTATTTTTCTAATATTGTTTTTAGTCAATTCTAAATTCCATGTAGAATCCAATGGGACTAAAGTTATTGGGACATTATTACTGAAAACATTTTGTGCAGCCTTTATGTCAGAATAGATATTCCATTCAGCTTTTGGTTTGTTTTTACCATGATAATCTTTGTTAAAAGAACCACCCATTATCAAAAGATTCAGATTACTTTTTTCTTTATTGTTTAAGTTCTCTAACAAATATGCTACATTAGTTAAAGCCCCAAGCGATACAAATGTTATCTTGGATTTTCGGATGATATTTTTTACAAAATCTAATGACTGGTTTAAACTTTTCAGGGCAGAAGATTTGAAATTTTTGATAAAGAGTTTTTGGTTGCTTAATCTCCCTCTCCCAGCATTTAATCCTTTAATTATAGGAATGTTTTCTTTGGCCAAGCTTACTAATTTTTCTACTATCATTGCCCTTTCTTTGGTGTATCGATTATTTGTCAGTATTGCTTCTATCTTTATTTCATGACATTTTAAAGCTAAAACCAGAGCATATGCATCGTCAATATCATCTCCTATATCCGAATCAATAATAACATTTTTTGTTTTCATACTGTCCTTATTTCAATTTAGAAATCGTGATAATATATCTTCAGAATTTAGTGGAAGGTGAAATTTGAACCCATTAGAAATCAAACTTCTCATATCTTTTATTTATTTTACCTATTTTTTCTTTCAATGCCTTTTCAATATCAACATTCATCCTTTTTGCTAATAGCAATGTAGTAATTAATACATCTGAAAATTCTTCTTCAATGGCATTTTTGTCCATATTATCCTGTTTTTCTTTTCTCTGGAGAGAACAATGGTTTAAAATTTCGTTATATAATTCTCCAAGTTCTTCATTTATTTTCACTGTTTGTGCAAGTATCAGTTTTTCTTCATCGAGATTAGGATACCTTTTTCTTATTCTTTCACTTTCCATTTCAATGAATTTAAGAAGTTCTTTCAATTCCATATAATCCTAATCCAATATATCAAATCCCACAAATATAACTTATACGGAAGGTAAGATTTGAATTTGTCATAATTATCTTTTGTTTTCATTTCAATTCGTCAACTAAAATATATAAAATCTCTTGATTATTTGTTTCATTGCAGGTGATCTTACCTTAATTTCTATTTCTGCAGGATTTAGATACATCAATGGGACAGGAGTTCTACTTTGCAAACTTTCTAATTCTTTAGGTTCAATAGCAACTTCCCAAAAATACATTTTTTCAATATGATGTATCTTGCCGCTTTTTGTGGTTATATCATCTGGAAAGCAACCCAAATATTGATTTACAGAAATACGATCTGGTTTTAGCTCCTCATTCAATTCTCTTCGAAGCACATTTGCCGATAAATCTTCTTCCATAATCTTTCCAATCATGTCTAAATCTTTTTTATTAAATCTACCTCCAGGCAACAAAGGACCAAAATCTTCATGTTCTTGATTAAACAACGCTCTTTTTTGATAGATTATTACGGCATGTGCAGAATATACAGGCATATCTTAAACTACCTTATTAAAGAATTTAAATATTTATGCAGGAGGGAGGGTTCGAAGGCATTGATTAGTGGTTTGTGGATTCTGTTTTTGTATGTTGTGATTTTTTCATGCTTTACTACCTCCTAAAAACCATCTGGAATTTTTTTGATGAATTGTTCAATAGTTTTTTTTGAATAAGGCTCAATTTCTAAGCTTAACGCTTTTTTGGGAGTAACCCAGATAAACTCTTGGCCCTCTGAATCCAAAACCACCTTTTTAGACTTTGTTTTGCATGCATAGTCTAAGAAAATAAAATGTTTCCTTTTCCAGAAAGCGTCGTCAAAAATAAATTCCTGAAAACAAATAAAAACTATATCAAAAATATCTAGCCCTGTTTCTTCTTTAATTTCTCGTTTAAGCGCCACTTCAATGGACTCTCCCAATTCAATATGACCTCCTGGTATAGCATATTTGTTATTCCATTTGTGGGACTTCATCAAAAAATTTTGCCTTCTTCATTGAAAATTAGGGCCCCAACAGTGGGTTCCGGAAAAACCTGTTCCACCATAATTAACTACCTCATCTTGTCTGGTTATTAAGCAATGCGGAAGGTGGGATTTGAACCCACGAAGGAACTAATCCACAGGAACCTCAATCCTGCCCCATTGACCAGACTAGGGGACTCCCGCAACATTGTTTTTAAATGTTAATAATTAATACTTTCTTAGAAAATTTAAAGTCTGTAAGTGAGCATTATGGTTGAAGAATCAGAAATAGAAGAACGTATTCATCAAAAACTGAATGCTGTAGTTCTTATTTCAGACAATGCTGAATCCAAGTTTAAGAAACATGCCAAGAATCTTTTTACTTCCGATATTCATGATTGTTTTACTCATGCTGGAATTATTTCGTATAGACCAAGAGGTACAGAAACATCTAGATCGCATTTAGTTTTTTGTCCTGAAAATACGGAGTTATTTTTCCCAACTAATTTTATATTCAAAACATACCAGACAAATTTACTGTACGAAAGAGTTAATAACCCTGACCTCATATGTTTTGTACCAACAACACTAAAAGAAGTCAAATTACTTAAAAAGCTGATAAAGCACAATTGGAATATTGAGCTTCAGTTTTTATCACAAAATTATGAGCTGAGCCAATGTTTTGCAGGAGTAAGGTATGCTATAATGGAGCATGTTAAAAAAAGAGGGCACCTAAAGGAATATCAACCATTTTGAAATTTTAAGAATTAGTTTAATTTGACTATATAATTGCCCCCACCGGGATTTGAACCCGGGTCGCTGGCTTTCTTCTTTCATCTTAAATCAAATCTTTCGAACTCAATCGAAAGGCCAGTATCCTTGACCGGACTAGACTACAGGGGCATCTTGAATAATATTAATTACTATTTTTAAATATTTCAGAAATTTTGTGGGCGAGGTGAGATTTGAACTCACGACCGCTCGGTTTCTAAGTATTTATCAGCCGAGTGCTCCAACCAGGCTAAGCTACTCGCCCAGAGTATATATTTAATTATTTTACTTAAGTTTTTAAGGAATTATAATTTAATCAAGGGCTGGTAGATCAATGGTAGAATAAGCCAAAATCGCTGCCTTCGCAAGGCAGAGGCTAGGGGTTCAAATCCCCTCCGGTCCATTTTAATGAAAAAATAAACATTTCCAAAACAATTTTTTATTATGTTGATAGCTACTACTGGAGATGTTCACTCTCCTCGATACTATGAAGATTTTGTTCACGCAATAGAAGGATTAAAAGTAAAACCTGATTTGTTTTTGATGGTCGGGGACATGATAAGCAGAGGAAAAATAGAGGAATATGAAAAAATTTATAATGCACTGTTTGGAAAAATCACTTGCCCCATAATTGCAACTTTTGGAAACAGTGAATTCATCCCAGATATAAGAGAAGAATTGAAGAGAAAATATAATGAGATAAGATTTCTGGACGATCAAAGTATCGTATTAAAAATTGGTTCACTTTCAGTGGGGGTTTTTGGTACTACTGGAAGCTTGGATGTCCCAACCCAATGGCAAAGAGCAAACCTTCCAAACATAGAGAAAATTTATCATGAAAGGGTTTTGCTTGCAGACAAACATTTTCAGAGAATGCTCACTCACTACAAAATATTTTTAAGCCACTATTCTCCTACTTACAAAAGTCTAGAAGGAGAAAATCCTAGATTCTGGGGCAGTATGGGTTGCCAAGTTTTTGAAAATGTGTTGATCCAAAGAAAACCAAACTTAGTTCTGCACGGACATTCTCATCGCGGAACAAAAATGGTTTGGGTTGATCGGATTCCAGTTTTTAATGTTGCTTTACCTTTGAATAAAGAAATTGTTGTAATCGATACAGAGCAATTAAAACCTGGGATTACAAAATTTGTTTAATTTATTTGCATACTCCTGCTGCACATTTCCAAGGTTTGTAACAAGAAGGCAAATAACCAGGCGGAGAAGGACAACATGGAGCATCTTTAAACCCACAGTCAATCCTCACTATCAAGTTTTGTGTAATATAATAATTTTCTTCAGAATCATTCACAATTCCAATTCCCTCTTCTGTAAATTCTTGAGTCAATATATTTTTTCTGTGGCCTGAGCTGTTCATCCACCCACTGACTATTTCTTCTGCAAATTCATCTTGAGTGAAATATATTTTTACTCTGTGCGTTTCTTTGTGGTCAATGTAGTAAATT
Organism: Candidatus Aenigmatarchaeota archaeon; assembly: GCA_030616125.1. Lineage (GTDB taxonomy): Archaea > Aenigmatarchaeota > Aenigmatarchaeia > CG10238-14 > SCSR01 > JAUWXZ01. The sequence continues at coordinate 7,467 of JAUWXZ010000010.1, read as the reverse complement.
TTTACTAATTTGACTGCGTTTATTTTGAATATATTTTCTCCAGTCATATTCCAGCAATAAACCGCAGCTTCTCTGAGCCTATCACTGACATTCTGTCCTTGAAGATTGGTGTGTGAAAAAATTCCAGTTTCAGCCATGAATTGACTATGGGATCTAGCAACTTCGGCCACTTCATTGTTCCAGTCGAAGAAAGATAAATTATACTTGGCTCTTTCTAAGTTCGTTAAATTGTGGATCATAGCTTCTAGCTCAGAAGCATTCATTTCGGGCTTTTCATACTCGGGAATTTCTTGAGAAATGTTATATCCAGGTAGAGTTTCTTCATAGAAAGAAAACGTTTTAAGGAAATTCAGTATTTTTTCTCCATTAGCGAAAATGAAAACCAAACAAAGAATCAAAATTATGGAGAGTATAATTTCTGACCTTCGCACAGTAGCCACTATTTAAAATTTAATCTTGATCAGTCAAATAAAACGAGAAATTAAAATTATATTTCAGATTAAATCTAAATCCCTAAGAGTTTCGTCTATTATTTTTTTGTTTTCTTCTTCAACATCTACTAAAGGCAATCTAGGAATGCCAACAGGAATCCCTATTTTTCTGAGGCAATAATGAGCTGGGCCAGGATTAGTTTCTATGAACAATTTTTTAAATAAATCAGACAATTTTTTATGAAGTTCTTCTGCTTTAGCTATATCTCCATCAAGAGCCTGATGAACCATTTCAGAAACTCTTTTTGGATCAACGTTAGCAGCAACTGAAATAACTCCTTTACCACCTGCTTTTATTATTTCTAATGTAAGAGAATCATCACCACTCAAAACAGAAAATTTTTTCAGATCTTTTGTACCTTCAATTATTTTTTTGATTTGCTCAAGATTTCCAGAAGCTTCTTTCACTGCTATTATATTTTCAAAATCTTTAGCAAGCCTTATTACTGTATCTGCTTCAACATTCCTTCCAGTCCTGCCAGGAACATTGTAAACTATTATATCACCATCTACAGCTTCAGCTATTGTTTTGTAGTGCTGATAAAGTCCTTCTTGTGTGGGTTTATTTTGATACGGACTAATTTGTAGGTGTGTTTTAATACCCAACTGTTCTGCTCTTTGTGCTAGGCCAATAGCTTCTCTTGTACAATTACTACCAGTTCCAGCAATTACAAGTACTCTATTCTTTGCAAATTCTATGGCCTTTTCTATGACATTTATCTGTTCATCATGAATAAGAGAAGCTGCATGTCCAGTGCATCCAGATGGAACAATTCTGTCAACTCCGTTTTCTATGCACCTATCTATCAATTGCTTAAAAGCATCATAGTTTATTTCATGGTTTATCCTGTTTCCATCTTCTTTCATTGGAGTTATTAATGCTGGGAAACATCCTTTTAACATTCAAACCTCAACCATTTCTTTTAGCATATCTTCCATGGTATAAAATCCTTTTTTATCTGTTACGAATTCAGCAGCCTTAATGGCTCCCAAAGCAAATCCTTTTCTGCTACGTGCAGTATGTATCAGTTTTATGGTATCAGCTTCTGAATCAAATCCTATTTCATGGGTTCCTGGAAATTCTCCGCTTCGAACAGAAGCAAAATGCAATTCTTCTTTTTTAATTTGTCTATCCAATTTTTCTGTTTGTAATTCCTTTTTTCTTGAAATTTCTTCTAGGATAATTTCTCCTAATTTTTTAGCAGTTCCACTCGGACTATCTTTTTTTCTGCTGTGATGATATTCAATTCCATAAACATCATAATCTTCTAATTTGTTGAATGTTTTGGCAGCATTTCTGATTATTTTAAAGAATACATTAACTCCTAAACTAAAATTGGGTGAAAAGATAAAGCCAATACCACTCTTCTTAACTATTTCATTTACTTTGTCCATTTGGTCATACCAGCCTGTTGTGCCAACAACCATGTTTATTTTTGCAGAAGATACTTTTCTCACATTATCTAAAACAGAGTCTGGAGTTGTAAAATCTATTGCAACTTCCGCATCTTTAAGAGAATCTTTAGAAATTTCATTATACTGAGCTTCACTAGAATTAGGATCGATTATAGAAACTACTTCATGTCCTTGTTCTTCAGCAACTTTATGCACTAAATGGCCCATCCGGCCATATCCAACCAAAGCAATCTTCATAAGACCGTAATATTTTTTATAAAGTGTAATCTATTTAAATGGGCATATTTATTCCTATTTTCAAAATTAGATTTATTGGTCGATAGCAATGCTTAAACCAAAAATTAAAGAAAAAAGATGGGATCCGAAGCTTGAGCCTATAATTTTCAACAAATGGCAAAAAGAGGGTTTATTCAAGTTTAACAAAAAAACCAAAAAACCACTGTTCAGCATAGACACCCCCCCACCTTATGTTAATATTCCTGTGCATATAGGACATGCCTATACTTATGCTTGGATGGATATGATCGCTAGATTTAAAAGAATGACAAACTTTAATGTTTTGTTCCCAATGGGTTTGGACAAAAACGGTTTGCCAGTCGAGGTTCAAACCGAGAAAGAACTTAATATATCGATGCATGAAATACCAAGAGAAGAGTTCATCAAAAAATGCAAAGAAATTTTAAAAAAATGTGGAGATACCTCCTTAGATAGCTTTAAAAAACTTGGTTTAAGCTGCAATACTTGGGATCTTGCATATGAGCTAAGCGGAAGGTATGATACAGATGATCCAGAATACAGAAGGCTAACTCAAGAAACCTTTATTAGATTGTGGAAAAAGGGTCTAATCTACGAAGATGTAAAGTCAACAAATTATTGCCCGGTTTGCAGAACAACAATTTCTGATGCAGAGGTTGAATATGAAGAAGGAAAAGCCATCTTAAGCTATATTAAATTCAAAATAAAGGGAACTGGAGAAGAAATAGTAATTGCAACAACTAGGCCCGAATTACTTTGTACATGCAAAATAGTTTTGTTTAACCCAACTGATGAAAAATACAAAAATCTAAAAGGAAAAACAGCAACAGTTCCAATTTTTAATCTAGAGGTTCCAATAGTTTCACATCCTTACGCAAAACCAGAATTTGGTACCGGCTTGATGATGATTTGTTCCTTTGGTGATTATGGTGATGTGAGACTTTTTAGAGAATTAAACTTAGAGCCAACCTACGCCATAGACAAAGAAGGTAGGATGAATAATAATGCTGGAAAATATAATGGGTTAACTGTAAAAGAAGCTAGAGAAAGAATAATTCAGGATTTGAAAGCCCAAGACTTGATTCAAAAACAAGAAGAAATAGACCAAAGACAGCCTGTCTGCTGGAGGTCAAAAAATCCAATTGAGTTTATAGCAATGAAAGAATTCTATCTAAAGCAAGTTGAATTTAAAGATGAAATTTTAAAGATTACAAATCAAATTAAATTCTTTGCTCCACAAAGTAAGCAAATTCTTTTGGATTGGATAAATTCTATTAACATCGATTGGGTCATTTCAAGAAGAAGATATTATGGAACTGAAATTCCACTTTGGTACTGTAAAAAATGTAATTGGATATATGTTCCAGAGCCTGGGAAATATTACAAGCCTTGGAAAGAAAAATGTCCATTGGAAAAATGTCCTGAATGTGGTAGCAAAGAATTTATAGGTGAGACAAGAACATTTGATACTTGGTTTGATTCAGCCAACTCAGAAATTTACATTCTAGGTTATTTATGGGATAAAGAATTTTTCAAAAAGAACTTTCCATGCACACTTCGTCCTCAAGGTAAAGAAATTGTGAGAAATTGGCTTTACTATACCTTGCTAAAGGCTTTCTTGCTTTTTGAGGCAAAGTCGTTTGAAAATGTTTGGTTACACATGCATCTAGTTGATGAAAAAGGGAAAAAGATGAGCAAGAGCAAGGGAAATGTCATTGATCCACAGGATGTTCTTAAAAAATATGGGACAGAAGCATTTAGAATTTGGACTTGTTTAGAAGGCGATATAACCAGAGGAGACATTCGTTGCTCGTTTGAAAGAATAGAAGGAACATCAAAATTCCTGACAAAATTCTGGAATGTTGCAAGGTTTATTTCTATATTCCCAATTACAGATAAAACAAGACTAACAAAAACTGATGAATGGATATTAGCTGAACTATCAAGTCTTATTCAAAAAGTCAGAAACAAGTATGAAAATTATTCTTTTAGTGAAGCTGCAATAGCAATAAGAGAGTTTGTTTGGAATTTATTTGCTTCCCATTACATTGAACTGGCAAAAGCAAGAGCATACGGAAAAGCTTCAAAAACCGAGCAAGCTTCAGCATGGTTCACCTTGCATCAATGTCTTAAAACAATTTCACTTTTGCTATCTCCAATAATTCCTTTTATTACTGATCATGTTTGGAGAACTTTGTACAGTAAAAAATCAATTCATTTAGAAGAATTTCCTGAATCAAAGTGGAAAATTGATTTAGCAAAACTTACTCCAAAGTTAAGAGAATTTAATTCTAAGGTTTGGAATGAAAAAAAGAAAAAGGGATTACCTTTAACTCATGAGATAAAAATAAAAGTGCCGAAAGAATTAAAACTGTTTGAGAAAGATTTAAAAGTGATGCACAACATCTTATAGCAGTGATTCAATTGAAACAAGAACAAATATTGAAACTCAGAAAATTAATCAAAGAACTTGAATTGATTAGAGGTAGGCACACAGAAATAGTTACAGTTTATATTTCTTCTGGTTGCAACTTGCAAGAAACAATATCAATGCTTAGACAAGAACATAGCTTAGCTCAAAATGTTAAGGATAAAACAGTAAGAAAAAATGTTTCTAGTGCTTTAGAAAAACTAATTCATCATTTGCAAATTTTTAAAATCACCCCCAAAAATGGACTAGTAGTGTTTTGTGGAAATATTTCTGAAAAGGAGGGGGTTTCTGACATAAAACTCTGGAGTTTAGAGCCTCCTGAAAAACTGACTGCAAAGGTTTACAGGTGTGATCAAATTTTTGTTCTAGAGCATTTAAAAGAGATGGTAAAAGAAAAAGAGATTTATGGTTTGATTGTTTTGGATGCAAGAGAAGCTAATATTGGTTTGTTAAAAGGAAAATCAACAGAACGGTTAAAGCATTTAGAATCCACGGTCCCTTCAAAAACAGTTAAAGGTGGTATGTCAGCCGGTCGTTTTGATAGACTTAGAGAAGATGCTTTAAATGAATTCTTAACTAAAGTTGGAGAATCTGCATCCCAATTGCTTTTAAAACAAGAGGGTTTAAGTGGGATAATAATCGGTGGTCCAGGTCCAGTAAAGGATAGGTTTGCTAAAGAAGATTACTTGCATTATGAAATTAAAAAGAAATTACTTGGGGTAAAGGATATTGGTTATACTGGTAAAGAAGGCTTAGAAGAATTAATCAAAAGATCTTCAGACCTAATACAAAAAGCGGCCATAGTTAAAGAGAGAGGATTACTTGAAAAATTTTTCATAGGACTACAAAAAGATGGCAAAATTACTTATGGTTTAAAAGAAACTCAAAAAGCTTTAGAACAAGGAGCAATAGACACTTTACTAATTTCAGAACAATTCGACTTAGTAGATGTTGAAAAATTAATTGAAAAGGCTAAAGGATATGGAACAAAAGTTGAGTTAATTTCAATCGATACTTCTGAAGGAGCACAATTTAAAGAACTTGGAGGAATCGGAGGGTTCTTAAGATACAAAATAAGTTAAAGTTAGTTAAATTAAAAAATTAAGTTAAAAATTATATTAATCTTCGATATTTAAAGCCTTTTTCAAATTAAACCTTTTGTATTTAAGGTTTTCTTTTCAATTATTTTTTGGTGCTATTACTGACTGTGCTGAAAATAACTTACATACAAATCATTTATATGATTATGGCCTCTAAACCTACTCTCTCGAGAGAGATATATCCACTCGAGCATAGGACCCCAGAAAGTATGAGTACAATACAAAAATTCTTAGATGAATGTGTAGATCCTAGAGATTGTGGTTCGATAAGGGCATATGATACTCGCGAAGAATTCTGGAAAAGAGCAAAAAAAGCTAAAAAACCAAATCCTGTGGGTGATTTTTATACTTGGCTTAAACCTAGACAAGAAAATATGATTCAAGTTCGAATCCGAACTTCAGAAATACCACTCATTGTCCCCCAATGAATCAAGAAACCATGGTCAAGGTTAAATTTAATACAGCCTTTACGGGAATAAAAATAGGCTAGTTATCGAACTCTAATTTTGTTTTAAAAAAATAGAAAAAATGGTTGATTATCCCCCAAGAAAATCCATATACAATAAAAATTAATGAGATTAGTTTTATGGTTGATGGTATTTTGTTTATGTCCTTGTAAAATTCTCTTATCCCTATAAGTTTTCTATATCCCATAATTATTAAATTAAAAAACCAAATTAAAGAATTCTATTGTGTTTTTTCCACATGTGTTCCAAACTTCTTCAAAGCTAAGTTTTTTGATTTCTGCAATTTTTTCAGCAACAATTTTTATTGAGGTAGGATTATTTCTTTTTCCTTCTAAGCCTAACCAAGGAGAATCAGTTTCTAGCATCAACTTTTCTAAAGGCATATCTCTTACAACCTTCTTATGTTTTTTACTTCTAAGAACAATTGTGTTCATCGAAACCCACCAACCATTTTCTATTACTCTTTTTACTAAGTGATTACCGCCAAACATGTGCATCAAAACCCGTTTAGCATTGGCCTGTTCAAGAATTTTGATTGCATCATCATAAGCATTCCTCGCGTGAATAACCAGAGGTTTCTTCAATTCTTTTGCAAAATTTATCAGTTCAATAAAAAGTTCTCTTTGCTTGGCCTGCCATTCGGCTTCTTTTACTTCAAAATAATCAAGACCAGTTTCTCCGATACCACAAATTTTTTCTCTATTCTGTTTTATTAACTCTAAAAAATTGTCCTTATCACTTTCATTAATTCTTCTAATATATTCTGGATGTATTCCTACTGTACAAAAAACAAACCCTTTATATTTTTCAACTAATTGCAAAGTTAAATCAAAATACTTTGGGTGAGCGCAGCAAGTAATTACTGCCTTCAATTCTTTTTTACATTTTTCTATGACTTGATCCCTATCTAAATTATAATCCGGCTGTTCTAAGTGGCAATGGGAGTCTATCATAGTACAAATAATACTTACAAAAATAAAAAATTAATAATGAGGCCTCTATTAGCAAACCTAGGATTCATCCTTCAAGTAGCCGGTTTGTTTATTCTCATCCCCATTGTAGTGGCGTTTTACTATGGTGAAATGAGTGTTTTGACATCTCTTTTCATAACATCCATCGTATTTCTTATGTTTGGTTTTGTTCTTAATGCCTTATGTGAAAGAAAGGAACTGGATTTTAAATCTTCTTGTGGTCTCATAGCCCTTACTTTTGTTTTGCTAGGTTTGATAGGGTCGATTCCATATTTATATACACATGTTTTTCCATCCCCAAGTATTTTTTATGAATTTTCAAGTTCTTGTTTTGAA
>JAUWXZ010000001.1 GCA_030616125.1 Candidatus Aenigmatarchaeota archaeon | reverse complement strand
TTTTTTCTAAAAAGTCTAGGGTAGGTTTTCCAAGTTTATAACCTTTGGCTATAAGAAAAAGTTCCCCGACTATGCCTGAAACCATTACAGTACCTAAAATTCCCTGATTCAACATATGGTCCATTATATTCAAAGAATCTTTTGGCTTTGCTCCACCTAAAACAAAAACATTATTTTTTAATTCTTCAAAGCGTTTAATTATGCTCTCTAGCGCATTTATCTCTTCTTCCATAACTCTACCAGCTACAGAAAGTACTGCTAAAGCGAATCCAACCAAAGAAGCATGAGATCTATGAGCAGCAGAGAATGCATCATTCACAAAAACATCTACTAAAGAGGCAAGAGTCTGAACAAGTTTGCTTTTTGAGTGTTCTTCAGGTGCTTTTTCTTGAGTTTCTTCATCCAAGAATCTTACATTATCTAGTAACAGTAAACATCCTGGCTTTAAGGATTTTATTTTTTCTATTGCTTTTTCTCCAATTACATCTTCTACAAATTCTACTTTTTTTCCTACATGTTTACTTAGAAATTCTGCGTGCTGATTTAGATGAATAAAGTCTGGGTCTCCTTTTCTTCCTTGATGAGAAAGAATTGCCACTTTTGCCCCTTTTTCTGATAATTCTTTAATTGTTTTTGCGTGTTCTCTTAATCTATAAGAATCGCTAATTTGCTTAGTTTCAACATCATAAGGAACATTAATATCGACTCTGAGAAGGATTGTTTTATCTTTAACATCAACATCATCAATCCTCAGAAAATCTTTCATTAAACCATCCATTATTTCATAATAAATTTCATCAAATCAACTAATCGAACACTGTATGCCCACTCATTATCGTACCAGCCTAAAACCTTAATCAGATTACTTCTTTCACCAATTACCATCGTGCTTAAACCATCAAAAACACAAGAATAAGGATTTCCGATTATATCTACAGAAACTATTGGATCTTCTATGTACTGTATTATTCCCTTTAACTCATCTTCTGCCCGCTTAAAAACTCCATTAATTTCTTCTTTTGTAACTTCTTTCTCTAATTCAACGATCAAATCAATAATAGAACCATTTGCTACTGGAACCCTCAGGGCTATTCCATCCAACTTTCCTGCCACTTCAGGAATTACCACCCCTATTGCAGTAGCTGCCCCAGTGGTTGTAGGAATTATTGATAAAGCAGCAGCCCTACCTCTTCTCAATTTTTTGTGTGGAAGATCCAATAAACGTTGATCAGTTGTGTATGCATGACAGGTAGTCATAAATCCTCTTTTTATCCCGAAATTTTCTTTCAAAACTTTTACCATCGGAGCTAAGCAGTTTGTTGTACAAGAACCCATGGAAATTATGTTATGCTTAGCTGGGTCATATATTTCTTCATTAACACCTAGGATAATAGTTACATCTGGGTTTTTAGCTGGTGCAGAAATTATCACTTTTTTTGCTCCTGCCTTTAAATGTTTAGCTGCGTTCTCACGATCAGTAAATAACCCAGTAGACTCTAAAACTATTTCTACACCCAAATTTTTCCAAGGCAAGTTAGCTGGATCTTGCTCTGAAAGAACTTTTATTAATTTTCCATTAACTAGGATAATATTTTCTTCATAACCAACTTCACCATCCCAAACCCCATGCACAGAATCATACTTTAAAAGATAAGCTAAAGTTTTAGGATCAGTAAGATCATTAACAGCAACTATTTCAAATTTTTCATTAAATTCTTTATCTTGCAAAGATGCTCTTAGAAAATTTCTTCCTATTCTACCAAAACCGTTTATCGCTACTTTCATCGCCATCTCATTACCCCTTAAATTAAATTTAGTTCAAAACAATATTAATTATATGATTGAAGTAAAAAAAGATATTCTTAAGAAAATCTATAAAAAAAGAGATCCTTGGTCTCATAAATTCTATTTTGGCCATTTGCTTGTTATAGGCGGAAGTAAACAATATTCTGGTTCTCCAACTCTAAATGCTTTAGCTGCTTTGAGAGCTGGAGTTGATTTGGTTACAATTGCAGCGCCGGAAAGGGCTGCTAATATAATTGCTTCATTTACTCCAGATTTGATAGCTTATCCTTTAAATGGGAATTATTTAGGTGTTGAGCATCTAACAGAATTGTTTAAACTTACTCAAAACAAAACTGCAGTAGTTATTGGTGGAGGATTACGCAGAGAAGAGGGGATTCTCAATGTGATTGCCACATACCTTAAAAAAGTTGATATCCCATGTGTAATTGATGCTGATGCTATACATGCTGTGGCAAGAAATAAGGGTATAGTGAAAAATAAGAATTTTTTACTTACTCCGCATAGCTATGAATTTTTTGTTCTAAGTGGAAAAAAAGTTAGTATAAATTTAAAGGAAAGAGTAAACGCAGTTAAAAAACTTGCCCATCAACTCAAAACAACAATCTTATTGAAAGGACATGTTGATGTTGTTTCTGATGGTAAAAAAGTCGCTTTGAATAGAACTGGTTCACCTTATATGACAAAAGGTGGGATGGGAGATACGTTAGCTGGAATATGTGGAGCCTTGCTTGCTCGCGGTAACGATGTTTTCACCGCGGCTTGTGCTTCTGCTTATATAAATGGAAGAGCAGGAGAAATAGCAAGTAAAAAATTAAAAGAAAGTGTAACAGCTAGTGATTTAATAGATGCAATTCCTGAAGCTATAATTTAAATATTTGTTTTTTTCATATCCTTTTATGATGTATGATATTGTTATTGTTGGTGCTGGTTCTGCTGGTTGCTCAGCCGCTTTTACAGCTGCAAAAAGAAATTTTAATGTTTGCCTAATAGATGCTAAACCAAGAGAAAGGGTTGGGGATAAAATCTGTGGAAATGCTATTGGGCATCATCATTTAGAAAGAATTGGTTTAGAAATTCCTGAAGATGTTAAAACTAATGAAATAGAAGGTTTATTCATATACCCCCCAAGTCTCGATTGTTGGGAAGTTCCTGGAGGAGAATATAGAGGAATGATGCTTGATAGATTGCTTTTTGGGCAGTATCTTCTAAACCGCGCTATAGATGCTGGGGTTGAATTAAGAGATAAAACAGTTGCTGCTGGACCAATTATTGATAACGGTTTTGTGAAGGGCGTAGAGGTCCGTCCAAATGAAAAGATTTATGGAAATATCACAATTGATTGTGGTGGTCTTAGATCTTTTATTAGGGAAAAATTACCTAAATCCTTTGGCATAGAAACAAAAATTGAAGATAAAGATGTTAATATTGGTTATAGAGAAAGAAGAAAAATAAAACAAAAACTTGAAAGTGAAAATTTCTGCAGAATATATGTAAATCCTCATGAGTTTCCAGGTGGATATGGGTGGATATTTCCTGAAAGTGAATATGTGGTAAATGTTGGCTTGGGTGTTAGAAAATTGCCAAATCATCCAAATCCTAGAGAAAGACTTTATGAAACCTTACTTAAAATGGAATTGTTTAAAGACTCGGAAATTTTGGAAACAAATGGAAGAAAACAAGCTGGTGGTATGGATGTTTCAACTAGAAGATCCTTGGCTTCTTTAGTCGGAAATGGCATTCTAATAGCTGGCGAAGCTGGTTCAATAGTAGACCCTGTTACTGGTAGCGGTAATGGACAAGCATTTGTTACAGGAAAGTTTGCTGCTGAAATAGCATGTGATGCTTTAGAAAAAAGTGATGTAAGCAGAGAAAATTTATGGACGTATGATCTTCAACACTATACTGAAAAAAATGGTTATGGGCAAAGGTACACACCTATAGATGCTTTCAGAGATTTTCTTCAAAGTATTAAACCTGAAGATTTAGATTATGCAAGAGAACATGGGATAATTAAGGAAGAAGATTTGATAACCTTAACAACAAAAGGCGAACTTAAGCTAAGTTTAACTGATAAAGCAAAAAGATCCTTCAGAGGTATTGGAAGGTTGTCCCTGCTTAGAAATCTAAACTATGTTAAGGGTGTTATGGAAAAAATTAAAGATCATTGTTCAGCATATCCTGCCTCTCCTGAAAGATTTCCTGAATGGAAAGAAAAAATTGACTCGATATTTTTTGAACTAGAAGAAAAATTTAAACCTTATATTGGTAAATAAATGGTCGAACACGCTCAATTCTTTTAACAAGAAAGATTTATTTAATATCATAATTAAAAATTAATTTTATGGAAGCATCTATTGTTCCTTATGATTCAATTATAATAGGAGCAGGACCAGCCGGGATAACAGCAGCTATTTATCTAGCAAGAAAAAAACTCGACATTCTTGTTCTTACTCTTGATATAGGAGGCCAAGCTATCTTTTCAACTGATGTAGAAAATTACACAGGCTTTACAATGATACCTGGCCAAGAGTTAGTACGAAGATTTGAAGAACATCTGAACGCTTTTAATATAAAAGTGATTCATGAGAAAATTACGGGAATAAAGAAGGAAGGTAGGCTTTTTAAAGTAGAAACTGAAAGCAATGCTTACCGAACAAAAACTGTTATAATAGCTTCTGGAAAAAAACCACGAAGCTTAAATGTTCCTGGAGAGGACAAACTTATAGGTAGGGGAATAACTTATTGCGCTATATGTGATGCACCATTCTTTAAAGACAGGCCAGTTGCAATAGTTGGTGGAGGGAATTCGGCTTTACAAGCTATTCTAGAGTTAGCAAAATTTACTAATCAAATTTACGTTATCAATTTAGCTTCAGAACTAACAGGAGATGAAGTATTGCAAGATAGTGTTAAAAAATTACCTTTTGTAAAAGTTTTTAACAATTGTAAAGTAGCTTCAATAAAAGGTGAAAAAAGAGTAGAAGGTGTTGAATTCACAAACAAGGTTACAAAAGAAGTTTCAGATTTAAAAGTTGGGGGGGTAGTTGTTGAAATTGGTTTAGAGCCAAGCATTGGTTTTGAGTTGCCTAAAAAATTGGTATTAAATGAAAAGAAAGAAATAGATGTTGATCAAAATTGTAATACGACCATTCCTGGTTTATTTGCTGCTGGCGATGTAACAGATGTTAGATGGAAACAAATAATAATTGCTGCTGGTGAAGGCGCAAAGGCTGCTCTTTCTGCTTATGAATATTTAACAGGTAAAAAAGGTTACTGATCTGTAAGTCCGCCATCTGAAACTATACATTGACCTGTTATGTTACTAGAATCATCTGAAGCTAGGAATACCACTAAATTTGCTATGTCTATTGGTTGACCAAGTCTCTTAAGTGGAATTGTTTGTGCAAATTGTTGAAATGCTTTTTTTCCTCCCATAGCAGCAACTGCTCCTGGTGTTTCTATTGCTCCTGGAGCTATAGCGTTTACATTTATTCCATATTCCGCTAAATCCAGTGCTGCACCTCTAGTAAATCCGGCTATTCCTGCCTTAGAAGCGCAATAATGTACTAGTTTAGGAAATCCGACTACTGTACCTGCGATAGAAGAAATGTTTATAATCTTCCCATATTTTTGCTTTATCATTGTAGGGAGCACTGCTTTTGTGCAAAGAAAAGTTCCTTTCAAGTTTATCGATAAAACATTATCCCAGTCTTCCTCTTTCATTTCAACAAAAGGCTTAAAGGGAAAAATTCCTGCATTATTCACCAGTATATCGATTCTTTTAAATTTTTTCAAAGTCTTTTTAGCAATTTCTTCAGTATCTTTACTACTTGAAACATTTGCTTTTACTGCCAAGGCTTCGGAACCCAAAGCCTCTATTTCTTTGACAACTTCATGAATTTTATCTGTTACATCTGAGACAACAACCTTGGCGCCTTCTCTTGCTAGAGCCAAGGCAGTTTCTTTTCCTATTCCTTGTCCTGAACCAGTAACTATTGCTACTTTATTTTTTAACTTCATTTCTTCACCTATTAATTTTAGTTTTTTCTTATCTTAATATTTTTGTTTAACTCCTTAAGCAAATTTTTAATATCAATACCATATACTCTGGCAACTTCTCCAATTTTTAGCATGCCCATTTCATATTTAGCCATCGGACAGTGTAAACAGGGTAAATTATGTTTCGCGAGAATATTACCTGCTTCAGGATATTTTAAAATTTCAGCTAAAGTTGTATCTTCTGTGATTTTTGCCATATTATCTTTTTGTTATTTCAAATCTAATTTCCTGTAACTTCTAAGTAATTCTTCACAAAATGTACAGTCTATTTTTTTAAGTTTAGGCTCAGCTATCATGTGTAGTTTGCAAAGAACTAATGAAGCTCTTAATGAAATACAAGCCTTGCATATAAGTTTCATCAAATCAAAATCTGTAAGTTTTCCAGCTACTATTCTTTTTGTTATATCATCTATCAAAGGTTTTATTTGTTTTAACTCCTTTTCACTTACTCCTATATCTGCTCTTTTCTTTTTCAAGTACTGAGAAACAGCAGCATCTGTTAAGCCTAGAGTTTTAGCAACATCTTTTTGTTTTATCCCTTTCTTCACAGATTCTCTCACTATCCAAGCTCTAATACTGGGAAGAACTACATTGCTTACTAATTCACAGGGTGCTTTCATATAAAGAAATTTAAACCGTTACCTTTAAATATTTAACAGTGTTAACTTTTATAAGGTGAAAAGAATGGGTGGACGTCTTTGCCTATAATGTGCCCTTAGAACTTTTAGATAAAGATATTACTCCACCTTTATCTGCTAGATTCCTGTACTATGAAACTAATTTGAAAATAAATTTGAAAATAGATAGAGGATCTCATCCAAGGGCCGCTTTATTAGTCACTGAGCTGTTGGCTAATCATGACATGTTTCCAAGATCTATTGATTTCGTTGATAAAATTACACCTGAAGATAAACTTCTTGTTCAGTCAAATGAAAATTCTCGAAAAATAATGTTTATAAGGGAACCAAGAACTACCCATGATCTCAGAGAAATGATGTTTGATGGGGGCGAGTTTTTAAAGGAAACTCCTTTATATTTTCCCTCAATAACAATCGTTAAAGAAGGTCATACCTATCCTATTAAAGATGAATTTGATAGAACAGGTTCAACAGGATATCACAAAAGTGAAGGTTCTATTTTGTTTTTAGGGGATTATCTTGGTAGTAGTGCAAAAAAAAGGACGATAAATAGATATCCACTCTTGGATTGGGAAAAAATTTTAAAGCCAAGGTGACAGAATCCGGTTATGTAACCGCCTGCAGAGCGGTCTATGTGGGTTCAAATCCTGCCCTTGGCTCTCGTGATAAAATGACTTTAAGAGTTTTCAATACATTAACAGGAAAAAAAGAAGAATTTAGATCTCTTAAAGACAAAAAGGTTAAGATGTTTGTTTGCGGTATGACAGTTTATGATTATGCTCATCTAGGCCATGCTCGAACTTATGCTTTCTATGATACCTTGGTAAGGTTTCTAAGATTTTTAGGCTATGAGGTTACTTATCTTCAAAATGTGACAGATGTAGGACATCTACTAGACACAGGCGAAGATAAAGTAATAAAAAAAGCAGAAGAAGAAAGAAAGCATCCAATGGAAGTCGCTGAATATTATTTGAAGTACTGGTTAGAAATGATTGAAAAGCTTAGACTTTTAAAGCCAGATTTAATGCCAAGAGCAAGTGAACATATAAAAGAAATAATAGAGCAAGTTGAGACAATTCTGAAAAACGGATACGCATATGTTTCAAATGGCTCAGTCTATTTTGAAGTTTCAAAGTTTAAAGACTATGGAAAATTATCTAAAAGAGTCTCAAAAGAATTGGTTGCAGGAGCAAGAGTTGAAATAAATCCAGACAAAAAAAATCCAAGAGATTTCGTTTTATGGATAAATGCCCCGAAAGAACATATCCTTAAATGGTCTTCACCCTGGAGTGAATGGGGGTATCCTGGATGGCATATAGAAGACACAGCCATAGCAATAAAATATTTTGGTCCACAGTATGATATTCATGGTGGGGCCATTGAATTAGCTTTTCCTCATCATGAAGCAGAAGTTGCTCAAGCAGAAACTACAACAGGAATAAAGCCTTATGTGAAATATTGGATTCATACAGGTTTGTTAACTGTAAACGGGACAAAAATGAGTAAGTCCTTGGGAAATTTTGTAAGACTAGAAGTTGCATTGGAAAAACATGGAGCAGAAACTTTGAGATTATTATTCGCTTCTACTAAATACAGAAAGCCGTTAGACTATAATGAAAAAAATTTAGAAGTTGCTAGAAAAAAAGTTGAAAAAATTTCTTCTACCTTAGAAAGAATTGAAGAAAGCATTAAAAGGGCAACAGACAAAGAACCAGCATTCATAAACAAACTAGAAAAATTAAGGGAACGATTTCTTGCTGCTATGACGGACGACATAAACACACCTTTAGCATTAGCATGTTTTTTCGAAACTCTTTCTTTGGTTAACAAACAAATCGATGAAAATAAATTTTCAAAAGAAGATTTAGGGGAAGCAGAAAAAATGATTTATGAGTTGGCAGAATTCTTTCAAATAATTCCTTCTAAGAAAGAGATTAAAATTCCAAAAGAAATAGAAGAGTTGATCAAAAAAAGAGAAGAAGCTAGAAAAAAAGAAGATTTTAAGACTGCAGATGAAATAAGGAAAAAAATTAAAGAGCTTGGCTATTTGCTGGAAGATACTCCTAAGGGTCCTAGGGTGAAAAAAATATGAGAATGCTCATGATCCATGTTGATTCTTTTATTTCTACTATTACTGAAAAAGGTAGGTCAAAAATTATTGAAAATCCTGAACAAAAAATTACAAGTGTAAACGAATCACTTCTTGTATTTGCAAGTGTTGAGAAGAAAGACGCAAATGAAAAGGAAGATATTTCAAAGAGAGCAATGGAAGAAATAGCAAATTTAGCAAATCAACTTAAAATTAAAACAATAGTTCTTCACTCGTTTGCTCATCTTTTTGCCGAATTAAGTAAACCAGAAGTGGCTATAGAAGTATTGGAAATGATTAAGAAAGAATTAACTCAAAGAAATTTTGAAGTTATCAGAACTCCTTTCGGTTGGTTCAATACTTTAGAAATAAAAGCTAAAGGTCATCCCTTATCTAGAGTAGCTCGAATAGTTTAAAATTATAACATAGTTATATTTAAATACTTTAAAGCTTGAAATATTTCTATGAGAATTTTTTGCGAGGCAGTATTTTCTGAGATTCTCCCAGCTTTGAGAGCAGTTATAGCAAAGGAATTGTTAGAAACTTATAGAATGACTCAAGAAGAAGTTTCTAAAAAGCTAGGAATTACTCAGCCTGCAGTCTCCCAATACAAAAGTGGTTTGAGAGGAACTAAAGTAAAACTCTTAACCTCAAACGAAAATCTGATGATCTTAGCAAAGAAAATTGCAGCTGAAATTGCTTCTGGAGATATAAAATTTCATGAAAAAATTTGTGAAGTTTGTGAAGAAACTAGAAAAGGAAAAATTTTTTCTGATAAGAAGTTACATCCATTCTTATGCTTAATAGAAATGAAAAAAGTGAAAAAATGAGAAGGATTTACATGGATTATGCTGCAACAACACCTGTAGACTCAAGAGCATTCGAAGCTATGAAACCCTATTTCATGACAAACTTTGGTAACACAATGTCTTTGTATAGCATTGGAAGAGAGGCAAAAAGAGCATTAGAAGAATCGAGAGAAAAAGTTGCGAGTTTAATCAGAGCGAAAAAAAATGATATAATATTTACTGGTTCTGCAACTGAGAGCAACAATTTGGCTTTGAAAGGATTTGCATTTGCAAATAAGAAAAAAGGTAAGCACATAATCATTTCTTCCATCGAGCATCATTGCGTTTTAGATTCTGCCCATTGGCTTGAAAAACAAGGATTTGAGGTAACTTTTTTACCTGTAGATAAGTATGGTTTGATAGACCCAAAACAATTGGAAGACCATATTAGAAAAGATACGATTCTCGTTTCGATAATGCATGCAAACAATGAGATAGGTACAATAGAGCCGATAAAAGAAATAGGAAAGGTTTGTCATGACTATGATGTATGTTTCCATACAGATGCTGCACAGAGTTTTGGAAAAATTCCAATCGATGTGAACAAAATGAACATAGATATGTTGACAGCAAATGCTCATAAGATGTATGGCCCGAAGGGGGTAGGAACTTTATTTGTTAGGCAAGGAATAAAATTAGACCCTCTGTTGCATGGAGGTGGACATGAATTTGGTTTACGTTCTTCTACAGTAAACGTTGCGGGAATAGTTGGTTTTGGTGCTGTTGTTGATATCGCAAAAAAAGAGATGGATTCGGAAGCTAAAAGGTTAAGCAAGCTTAGAGACAAACTAATAGAAGGTATTTTGAAAATTGATAATTCGTATTTGAATGGACATCCGACATTAAGGTTGCCAAATAACACTAATTTTTGGTTTGCCTTTATCGAAGGGGAATCTTTAGTTTTACACTTGGACATGAAAGGAGTAGCTGCCTCTACTGGCTCTGCATGTTCTTCCGAATCTTTAGAACCCTCTCATGTATTAATGGTAATAGGTTTAAAGCCAGAGCAGGCCCATGGCTCCCTGAGATTAACCTTAGGCAAACAAAATAAAAATGCAGACATAGATTATGTTTTAGAGGTTTTGCCAAGAATAGTAGAAAATCTAAGGAAGATAAGTCCGTTTAAGAAATAGGTGAAAAAAGTGGTTCTGTTTTGCATCCCATGCCTTGTTTTGATTAGCTATTTTGCTATACTGAGCATCTTCTTCCCAAAATACAGAGGTTATATAAAAGAAGGATGGCGCTGTTTTTTGGATAAAATTAGACGCAGGAAGTGTGTGGCTTCATTCGACAGCAGGATGAGACATGCTGTATCTATGTGGTTTTCTGAAAAAGGCATGCCATCTATAGGAAAATTCCTTTATGATGAAAGAAAATTTAACATAACCTTGATAGTGGTCGGGATAGTGTTCACAACACTTTCGATATTTTTGTTTATATTGTTAATAAATTTCTTAACATCTCCATCTTGTCCGGGTCCAGTATGTACAGTAGAATGATCAAATTCAGGTGAAAAAGACGAAACCTTATTTTGATTTGTATTCAAAAGAAGTGATAAAACATTTCAAGAAACCACATAACATGGGTAGAATGAAAAGGCCTGACGGAATAGGAAAAGTAGGTAATCCGATATGTGGAGATGTGATGTGGGTTTACATCAAAGTAAAAGAAGATAAAAAAACTAAAAAGAAAAAGATTTCTGACATAAAATTTGAAACTTTTGGTTGCGTTGCAGCAATAGCTACAAGCAGTATGATAACAAGTCTAGCAAAAGGTAAGACTTTGGAGGAAGCAATGAAAATTTCAAGAAAAGATGTTTCAAAAGCTTTAGGGGGTTTACCACCAATAAAAATCCATTGTTCAATTTTAGCAAGTGATGCTCTGAGCGAAGCAATTTACGATTATTATTCTAAGAACAATTTAACAATTCCAGAAGAACTAGCCAAAAGACACGAAAGAATTCAGCGAACTTTGAAAACAGTAGAAAAAAGACATAAGGAATATATAGAATTAGAGAAAAAGGTTTGGGAAAAATAAAACTTTGAAGTTTAAGTTTTTTTGTATTCTAACAATAAATTAAGAACCTATTTTAATTTTTCTTCTAGTCTAATTATCTCGTTTATTTTTACAGTTCTTTCACCAGAAGTTCCAAGTTTTATGTAATCGCATCCTAAGCCTATAGCTAGATGACAAATCAAGGTATCCTCAGTTTCTCCTGAACGATGGGACATGACTGTTTTTAAATTATTTTTCTTTGCTTCTTCTGCAACATTTATCACATCAGTAATGGTCCCAACTTGATTTGGTTTTATTAAAATCGAATTAATAGCTTTATAGTTAATACCAATTTTGAGTCTGTCCAAGTTGGTAGCAAATAAATCATCACCACAGATTATTTTTTCTTGTAACCTATGAGTTATAGTTGAGAAAGAAATAAAATCATCTTCATGAAAAGGATCTTCTAGGAATTGAATCGGATACTTTTCGACTAAATCTTCTATTAGGCTAAGTTGTTGAGTCGACAATAATTCCCCATTAGAGTAAACATATTTTTTTTCGTCCCAGAGTTGAGAAGCTGCAAAATCTAAACCTATTACCAAATTTTTCTCTTTTATTGCTTGAGTTAAAATCTCCAAAACTTTTTCAAAATTTAAACTTGTGACCCAGGCAGATTCTAGATTTTTACCGAATTTGAATTGATGGTCTTGTTTTTTTAATCTGTGTGCAATTTCCAGATAGGCTAGAGAAATTTTTTCCATTGAATTAAGAAAAGATTTTTGATAAGTTGGTAAAAGTAAAAATTCTTGTATATCGCTTTGTCCTTTCCATCCACCAACAACATTACATATTGGTAAAGGGTTTTTTGGTTCTTGAGATAAAAATTCAAAAATTTCTTTTCCTTCTTCTAAAGCTGAAGCCTTAAAAAAAGCTGAAGACAGAGCCAAAGCTAAATTCCCACCAATCTCACGCAAATTTGAAGTTTTATCAATTATTCTTAAAGTAGAATCAAAATCGGCTTGATCATCAAATTCATGATCTACCAAATGGCTTTTGACTTTTGAAAAATTTTTAACTATATCTTCTGTAGGCAAACAAGCGACTTCATACTTGCCTCTGCTAGTACCTATAGGGACTGAGGATCTTGCTTTAGCTTTAGAGGTTTCTAGTTCTATTTCAATTGTTTTTAAAGAATTTGTTGCGAAAATCTCCCTGAGCTTTAAATTTTTAATTTCCATCCAATTCACTTCTCAAAAACAAATTCCCAAAGCCCTTTACCTGTAATTAATCCAAGTTTTCCTTTCTTCACAGAAAATTCATTCCACGTTTTAACCTTATCTTTGCCCTTCCCAAAGACCAATACGGGAACTGGCCCATATGCATGAGCCCTTAGTTTGCAAGAAGTAATATGGTCACAGGTGACAACCAAAATACCATTAAAATCTTTGAAGGCTTCTAATTTTCTGTCAATCTCTTCTATCATCTCAAGTTTTTTATAAAAATTTCCATCATGGGCAGGCTCATCTGGACCTTTGATATGAGCATAGACAAAATCATATTCAGAAATTAAATTGTTGATGTTATCAAAAATAAATCGCAAGCTTGGTTCAAATTTAAGTTCAGGAATGGTAACAGAGTCGAATCCTACAAGCATACAAGTAGCTTTCATCACACCATTTTCAGAAATACACACGGCTTTCTTAAGTTTTTGTCTTTCAATAAAATTTTTTAATCTTGGTAATTTGTTTCCAGCTTCTCTTGTCAAAATATAATTTGCCGAAGGTATTCCGTGTTTAATTCTATTCTCGTTTGCTGGATGAAATTCCATTACCTGCCTTGCTTTATCAACAAACTCCTGCACAAGTTTGGCAGATTTTTCTGCTGTAGGTTTAAGGGCTTCAATTCTTTTAACTTTTAACCAACTAGCATGTGGGTCATTGTTTGTAATTTCATCACTCAAATCTTTTTTTATTATCAAAACTGCTCTGTGACCGTGAGTTCTTATGAAAATGTGTTTAACACCAATATCAACATTCTCATTAACATACCTTGCAATTTCGTCCAAGCCCAGAGAATTTCTTCCAGCTCTTCTGTCCAGCACGGTTAAATTTCTATCCACGGTTGCAAAGTTGCATCTCACAGCCAAATGCCCTTGGCGATAGGGCAAGTTTGACCCAACTGCTTCTAAAGGGCCCCTTTTTAAATGATATCTCTTAGGGTCATAACCGAGTAAAGCGATATTGGCTATATGACTTGCTACCAACATCTTCTTTGGAACTAATTTCAGCTCGCCAGTTATACCATTCTCTGCCAAATAATCTAAATTTGGTTTTCTTGCTTGAGATAAAGGAGTTTTTCCATTAATTGGTAAATCAGCTAAACCATCAATTACTAGGAAAATAACTTTCCTTTGGGTTTTGAGTTTTTTTCTCTTTCTAGCAATTTTAAACCTTTTCTTTCTATATCTTAGTTTTTTCTTTTTTCTCATCAATTAGAATTAGATTTTGAATAAAATAACTCTTAAGAAAGGTGGATCTTATTCAAAATAATTTTTGTTGCAATTATAATCCCAAAAACTCCCCCAAACAATTCTATTAGCCTTATAATCAAATTTGGTTCAGTCCACGCAATAACATTGCTTTGCGACATCAAAGCTAAAGTAACAGTTCCCATAAGGGCAAAACTGATCAAAAATATCAATCCTATAATTTCTAATATACCTATTAATCTCAGTTTTATCACTTTATTTCATCTAAAATTTTTTCTGCATAATCAGTCAATTTTTTAGACAAATTTGTCTTAGCAAGAATTATTTTTTGTGAAACTTTTAAATCATTTCCTTTTGACTGTTCTATTGTAAATAAAGTGATAAACGCAGTTTGCAATTCCAACCAAAAAAAGGCCTTTTCAAGAAAATTTCCGGCTTGTTCTATTGTGTGAGCGGATAAAGCTAAGGATTTCCATTTTTGATAATGGTGTGAACATATCTTTATCTGATGTTCAATTTGCATGTTACTATTAAAGAGTGATAATTATTTAAATGTTACTACCAAAGGGTAATTTTTATAGTATCGTAAGGTGCCAGAAAATTAGAGGAAGAGAGAAAAACACTTTGGAGTTTAATAAAAGTAGTTTTAAATCTCAAATATTCTGTTGTTCGCTAAAGGTGCAACAGCATCAAAGCCCTTTTCTTTCAGTTCAGAGGCAAACTCTTGAGTATGATCCCCATGAATACAAAAAACTTTTTCTGGATTTACTTTTCTGATAAATTTAAACAACTCCGATCTTCCAGCATGACTTGAAAAATCGAGTTTACGAACAAACATTTTAAGGTCTAGATTTAAATCATTTGTAATATAGCGACCTGTTTCTAACAAAGTTTTTCCAGGAGTTCCTTCAACCTGGAATCCAGACAGAACTAAACTACAATTCCTATCGTCATATAATTTTTTCAAATAGTATACGATCGGTCCACCAGATAACATACCAGAAGTTGTTAAAATAACACCAGGATTTCTGATGATTTTACTTCTCATTTTTTCTTTTCTCACATACTGAACTTTTTCTAAGGCTTTATCCAAACTATCTGGATTTCTGAGCAAATTTTTATGTTGGTTAATTATTGTTATTGCTTTTTTTGCCATTCCGTCTATATAGAGAGGATAATCTATTCCGTAATGGTCTAATATGAGTAAAAGCTCGTCTATTCTTCCAACTGCAAACCCAGCAATCAAACAAATACCGTCCACTGCTAAAGTATCGTTTACTATTCTAACCAATTCTTTCTCTTGGTCTTTCCTATCAGGATGCTCACGATCCGAATAAGTACTTTCAGTTATCACTACATTAACATTTGGTAAATCCAAATCTGCTTTTTTAAGCAAACGAGTCTCAGTTGTTTTTAAGTCTCCAGTATAAAGTAATTTCTTATTCCCAAAATTTAACAGAGGCATCATCGAACCGGGAAGGTGGCCCGCATCATAACAAGTGACTTCTGTTTTTCCGATTTTAAATGGAACTCGATAATTTACTGATGAAAAATTTGCAATTGTATTTTTAAGATCTTCCTTTTTAAAAGGTAATTCGATTCCTTCCTCTCTACTAATTTTTATCGAATCGAGTAAAAGCAATTCTACTAAAGGTCTTGTCACACTTATTAAATAAACTGGACAAGAATTCCCTTGAGTAAAGAATATCGGAATTGAACCTGAATGATCCAGATGGCAGTGGGATAACAAAATTGCGTCTGGCTTTCCTTCTATAGGCAGAGGAAATTTTGGGGGCGTTTCTTGAATTTTTGTTCCATGATCTAGCAAGATTTTTTCTGTTCCAGTTTCTACTAAAACTGCTGAACAGCCAACCGTATTCATTGCGCCTAGAAAGCTCAATCTAATCATTTAATCACTAAATTACCTTAAAGAAATTAAGTTTTAGGTAAATTAAACTTGTTTAATGGATTTTCTAAGCTCATCCTATCACTACTAAAAAAAATAAAGTGTTACACATTTAAGGATATTGTTTAAATTGGCGTTAAAAATTTAAGTTTAAGTTTTAGAATTACAAAACACTAAAAAGTGGAAAAATGGACATAGAAAGAAAACTTGAACTGATAAAAGGACCTCCAACAGAGGAAATTATAACTGAAAATGAATTACGGCAATTGCTAGAAACAAAGGAAACCCCCGTGCATTACATGGGCTTTGAAATTTCTGGATTATTACATTTGGGTACTTTAGTACTAAGTGGATCTAAGATAAATGATTTTATAAAAGCAGGTTGTAAAGCTACCGTTTGGCTTGCAGATTGGCATAGTTTTATAAATAAAAAGCTTGAAGGTAACTGGGAAAAAATAAAAATAGCTGCAAGATACTATGAAGAAGCTTTTAAATTTATAACCGATGGCAAAGCAAAAATTTTGCTAGGTTCAGATATTTATCACAATAATGATGAATTTTGGAAAGATCTTATTTTCGTTTCGCAAAAATCAACATTAAAACGAACTATTCGCTGTTTACAGATAATGGGAAGAAAGGAGAATGATGCTCTTGACATGGCACAATTTTATTATCCTGCAATGCAAGCAGCAGATATGAGAATTTTGTGTATTGACGTTGCTCATGCAGGTATGGACCAGAGGAAAGTACACATGTTAGCAAGAGAAGTGTTCCCAAAATTAGATTGGAAACCACCAATTGCACTCCATCACCACTTACTACCAGGATTAGCAGGACCAGTTATACTTGGGTTCGACAAAGATAAAAAGCTTGACCAAGTCATTTCAAGCAAGATGAGTAAGAGCAAACCTTGGACATGTATTTTTGTTCATGATACAAAGAAACAAATAGAAGATAAGTTAAAAAAGGCATGGTGCCCAGAAAGAGTTACAGATGCTAATCCAATTTTAGAAATGATTAAATTCATAGTTTTCAAAGAGCTTAAAACTTTCAAATTAGAAAGACTAGAAAAATACGGGGGAAGTATAGAATTTGATAATTATCAAAAACTTGAGGACGAATATAGAGCTGGTGAAATTCATCCTCTTGATTTAAAAAAATCATTAGCAGAAGCCTTAGATAAAATTATTAAACCTATAAGAGGACATTTTGAAAAGCCAGCAAATGCTAAATTGTTAGACGTTTACAAAGGAACTAAAACTACTAGGTGAAAAAATGCTTGACATAAAACTTATTAGAGAAGATCCTAAATTGGTTGGAAAAAACCTTGAGAGGAGAGATGATAAGGAAAAAGTCAAATTACTTGAAGATTTGTTAGAATGTGATAAAAACTGGAGAGAACAAATTACAAAACTTAACGAATTAAGGAAACAAAGAAATCTTATAACAAAAGAAATAACTCAGTTAAAAAAACAAGGAAAAGATGTAAGCAAAAAATTGAAAGAAGCCAAAGCCATTCCTGAAAAAATTAAATTACTTGAAAAGCAAGCTACAAAAAATGAAGAAAAGATTAAGAATCTTCTGATGAAAATTCCTAACATGCTTCATGAATCTGTTCCTTCGGGTAAAGATGAAAAAAATAATGTTGAAATCAGAAAATGGGGTGAAGTACCAAAATTTGATTTTAAACCAAAATCCCACCTAGAAATTTTACAAAATCTTGGGTTAATCGATATGGAAAGAGGAGCAAAAGTTGCTGGTCACGCATTCTATTATTTAAAAGGCGATGCTGTTTTACTTGATTTGGCCATCCAAAGGTTTACATTGGATCTTCTCATGAAAAAAAACTTTAATTTAATCGAGCCTCCTTTTCTTGTAAATCGAAAAGCTTATGAAGGAATGATAGGTGACCTCTCTGATTTTGCTGAGGCAAGTTATAAAGTCGAGGGAGAACTTTACTTGATACCTACAGCTGAATATCCACTTGGAGCGATGTTCGCTAATGAAACTTTTAATAAAAAAGATTTGCCAGTAAAGCTTTGTGGTGTTAGTTCTTGTTTTCGAAAAGAAGTTGGTACCCATGGTAAATATTCAAAAGGCTTATTTAGAGTACATCAATTCAACAAGATTGAGCAATTTGTCTTTTGCCTACCAGAAGAAAGTTGGCAGTTTTTCGAAGAAATTCAAAAAAATTCTGAAGAACTTTATCAAAAGTTAGGAATAACTCATAGGGTAGTTGTTCTCTGCAGTGGTGATACAGGAGCAAAGTCTGCTAAAACTTATGATATAGAAGTTTGGATGGCTGACGGAAAGTTTAGGGAAGCTGGATCAAATTCAAATTGTACTGAATATCAAGCTCGCAGACTTAACATAAAATTTAGAGAAAAGGAAGGCCAAGCTCCTGTGGGATTTGTTCATACTTTAAACAATACAGCTTTAGCAACAAGCAGAACAATGATAGCTATTTTGGAGCAATTTCAGCAAAAAGATGGTTCAGTAATAATTCCAGAAGTTTTAAGGCCTTGGATGAACGGGATAGAAAAATTAGAGAAAAAGTAATCATTCTTTTTAAAATTTCTCAAAAACAGAAGATAAATAAATAAAGTACACACCCCCCCTCTCCAAAATTATCAAGGGCCTTTTCTTCATTAACGCATCAATGTTAATTTCATAAATTCCTTCTTTTGGAACTCTGACAGTTTCAATTCCAAATCCCAATTTTTTAACCCTTTTCTTAGGCTTAACTTTTTTAACTCTAATTTTTTTCTTAAGTTTTAATTTTTTCTTTCTAATCTGTTTCTTTAACTCTTTCTCTAGATCTATGTGTTTTGTTTCTAATTCTTTTTTCATGGCTTCTATTTGATCAGCATCTTTTGGAGTTCTCATGTAAAGAAAAAAGGTTGAACCGCATTTACAACCTCTAAGAATAGAGCTGTCATTATCTTCATGCAAAGATCCACATCTCACACATTTGTGCATATTAAACCTCAGTTAGTACAGAAAATGAATTTGGGTTCTTTTTAATTTCTCTAATAACTTTTGCTGGACCTATTAGGGTCAAACCATTTCTCAAACTTGTTTTTTCTATTTTTCTACCTCTAAGAGCTGAGAAAAAATTTTGGATTTTTTCTTTTTGATCGGTAAATCTTTCAACCATAGAATTTAATCCTTTTGTTGGTTTTTTTAAGCCACAAACTTCTATTCCAGGAAAACCATTATCTACTTTGCGCATCGTCTCTTTTATCAAATCCATTTCTTCAGCATAATTCAAAACACCATCTGTAATCAAGATTGAACCATTTTTAACCTTGTTCAAAATAAAATTAATTCTTTTTTGCTTTGTTTTTCTATCTAGAATTGAAGATGAAACAAAATCTATTTTTAATCCTTTTAATTTTTTCATCCTGCTCTCCTCGAATATTTACCTATGGCATCATATAATTCGTCCATATTTTTGCCCTTCAAGGCAGAAACTCCAATTATGGGATGTTGGGGGAAAGCTTCTCTTATTGCCTTTGGTTTGGCCTTTTTCAAATCAATTTTATTTGCTACAATTATCACTGGAATTTTCCTTGCTTCTAAATTTCCAAGTAAAGTGATATTTATCTGATTCAAAGGGTTTTGAGTAGAATCCATTACTGCCAAAACAGTATCGACATTGTCTAGCCATTTGATTGCTTCCACAACACCATCTGTCGCTTCTCTTGCCCTTTTTTTTGCAGATTTTCTAGACAGACCATGTTTTCTGAAAGCTCTATAATCTACTTTTGTAGCAATTCCTGGCATATCCAAAAGATTTATCAAAATTTTTTTTCTATTTAATTTTATTTCAACTCTTTCTTTTTTCTGTACAAAGCGAGTTTCATGAGGAATTACAGAAGTTTTTCCAACCTTTTCTCCTGCCCAGTCTAAAGAAATTCTGTTGGCCAAAGTTGTTTTACCAACATTTGTTGCTCCATAAACCCCTAGTTTTATTTGCCTTCTTGCCCCAAATAAACCAAGAAGCCAATCGAAAAGTCTATTAAACATCAATTAATATTTGTATTTTAGCTTTAAAATTTCTTTAGAATTAATTATTTAATCTCTCTAAACAAATTTAAATTGTATGGGTGTTTACGGAGAATTTAGGTCACAGCTTTACAGAAGTGTTTTCTTTGACTATAAATTACAAAAAAGGTTGAATGATTTTTACTCTGTGGATACAGGTATCGTTTTGCGTGGAATTGGGTTAGAACAACCTATAAACAACATAAGTAGAGTTGATATAGGAAATTGGTTTAATTCTGCTCGAATGACTCTTTATCAACCAAATCTTGAAGAATTAATCGGCATTTTAAAAAATGATAGAATGTATCTAGAAGAAATGAGGAAATTGCTTAATAAGCCCAATGTTAGGTTTTTAATTACAGATAGACTAGATGTAAGGAATTGGCAGAAAACTCTTCGTACCCTAAATTCAGCTTTGTACTCAAATTTATTAAAAGAAAATGGGATTAGCGGTGTGGATAAAACACTTATAGGTGCAACCGACTATGAAGGAGGGGAAGTTATTTCACTTGATGCAAAAATTAATGAAATTGCTTATAGATATGGAGTTCCTCTGTCTGATATGCTAATAGAAAAAGAACTTCCATATGAATTTATTGGTCATTGGGAGGATTTGTCTAAAGAGCAACAATTAACCATATAATTACATCTCCAAATAAAAGTGTAAATATTAAAGCTAAAGGAAAAGTTGGGGCAAATCTTACACCCTCTTTTATTCTAACAGTTTTTCTTCCTGATTTTTTAATTCTCCTTAATTCTTTTTCAGTAATTCCTTCCAGTTTTTTGTATTCAGCTAAAATATCGCCAACTTTTAATTTTGAAATTGGAATTTTTCTTTTAAATCCAACTTCTTCTACTGTCTTGGCAAATCTCAAAATGATAAACAAAAGTATAACCAAAACCAAAAGTAGGAAAGAATTATAAAGAACTAAAATTAAACTGAAATAAAAATATTGAAAAAAATACAAACTAATTCCAAAAAACAAAATAAACAAACCTATCAAGCTTATTAACAAAGTTTTACTGCAAGCTTTGATATCTTTAAAAAAATTTCGGATGATTTTTTTGTTCATCAACGCAAACACAAAAGCATAGACTAGCATGTAAAATGCACCGATAAGAAAAACATTTATCAAATAACTAAGCGGTAATGGAAAAAATAATTTAGCAAATCCTTGAGGTAGTTGGGGTAGTAAAAACCCGATAGAAGCTAATATTTTTGCATCTCCTCCTCCCCATTGACCCAGATAGTACATTAAAAAACCAAAACCTAACAAAGAACCACCAGCTATTACACTATTAAGAATGGGCCTATAGCTTGAGGATAAGATTTATTGAACTCCATAGAGAATCAAAGCAATTGCTATCATCACGTGGGGAATTTTATCTGGAATTTCAGTTGTTTTCAAATCAAATCCAGCAGCTAAAGAAGATCCTATAAAAGCTGTGGCTAGAAAAATTGACTCAAACATATAATTTCTTTTGAATTTTCAATTATTTAATTGATTTATTCTTGGATCTATCCAGTCTTCATTTTGGCAAACATACCCTTCAATTTTTTCAAGACTTATTTCTTTTCCATTTGCATGCAAAAAGATTTCATCATAGCAAATATAATGACAGTAAGGGTTTTCTATTTCTTCGCATACTGCTCTAGTTTCTGTAGAAAAATTATTTACATGCTTAACTGAACTAGTTGAATTAGTTAACAAAATAATTATTGAAAATAAAACGATGAAAATTTGCATAAAATTATTAACATAGAAAAGAATTTATGCTTATCCCAAACTTAAAAATCCTTTTATTTTATCTAAAAATCCAATTTTATATTCTTCCCCAATTAATCTAGCTGCCAATTTTATAAATTCTTTACTTGCCGGAGAATTTGGTTGATAAATTAATAAAGGTTCCCTTGCAGCCAAACTTCTTGGAACATTTTTATCTATAGGTATTGTGGCAAGAACGGGTAATTCAACCAATTTTTCAATTTCCCCTTTAGTTAACTCGTGTTTCTCTTTACTGAGCATGTTCAAAACAATTCCCAGAGAACCTGCTTTAACTTCTTTAATCAATTCATTACATCTTATCAAATCTATTGTTGAAGGAATGAAAGGTGTGGTAACAAATAAAACTTCATCACTTGCCTGAATTGTTGAAATGGCTTCTCTTCCCAATCCTGGAGCTGAATCTAGAAAAACAAAGTCAACTCCCGATAGATCTGCTATTGAATCTTTTAACCGGGTTATATCAACTCCTGTTAAATCTCTTAAACTTAGAGAAGAAGGTATGACTTTCACTTGAGTGTAATGATCATACACTGCATCAGTAATTTTAGCTTCACCTTTTAAAACTTGATTCAAAGTTACAGGGCAATAGTACATTCCAAGATACAAACCCAAATGGGAAGCTGTAACATTGCAATCGATAATTGTAACATTCCGTTTAAATTTTGAAACTAGGGCAGTAGCCAAATTAATAACAACTGTTGTTTTTCCTACTCCACCTTTTCCTGAAATGATAGAAATGACTCTTGTCATCTTTCCTCACCAAGTTTAAATTCAATCCCCCTAAGCTTTTCTTCATTGGTCTTTTTTAATTCTTCATAGCTTTCTTTCGAGATTATTCCCTGTCTATATTCCTTTTCTAGAAGACTTAACATTTTGTTTATTTTCTCTTTTTCTTTTCGCAAATCAACTAGAGTTTCTTTTCCTAAAACCATTTTTCTTATCTCTGGAACTGCTACTCTCAATTTCCCAAAAGTTTTTGTTTTTCTTAGCATGTATAAAATTAATACAACAATCACTATTAAAATTATAGTAATCAAGAGAAGCCAGTAGGGTAGAAGTTCAATGATTGGAACTGCTACTATTACCTTAGCAACTTTTAGCTCATACTCTGCTCTTGCTAAAATATCTCTGACATTTCTTACAAGATTTGTTGCTTCATCATACTTTTTTTGATCCAAATAGTCTTCAGCACTTGTTATCCTATCTCTGGCTTCTGTCAAAATACTTTTTACAAGAGTAACGTTCTTTTTTTGATTTTCTGCTTCAGCTGTTCTTTGTTCTAAGTCTTCGAGTTTATCTTTAAGGGTTTGAATTTGATATAAGATCAGTTCTGCTCGAGAGGCAAAAACCCTAACTATAAAACTTTCTTCAGCCGAAGTTTCATTTGCTATAGCTTTAACTTTGGTTAGATAATTTCCTGACTTTGCATTTATTGGGACTGCAATTTTTATACTGAATTCTGAAAAATTTGTTGGAATTATCAAATCAACTTTCTCTGGTGAAATTT
Source organism: Candidatus Aenigmatarchaeota archaeon (assembly GCA_030616125.1). GTDB lineage: Archaea > Aenigmatarchaeota > Aenigmatarchaeia > CG10238-14 > SCSR01 > JAUWXZ01. Next base: position 8,462 of record JAUWXZ010000001.1, on the reverse strand, counting down.
CTATCCAGTCCAGAGGAATATCTTCTAGAGTTATATAGACATCGTGGAGATTTGTTCCTCCTGTGTTATTGACTTTAACAGTCATGTAATCTAGCCATCCCCTTTCAATTTCAATTTCTTCTGGGTGTATTGTTATTTCCATTTTTGATACTGGTGGGGCAACTGCTGGTGGACCGTAAGAAGGTGGTGGAGGAGCGGCTTCAGTCGTTGTAAAAGTTTCATAGGCTCCTGCTTTTTCTGTTCCAGAATAATAAACTAGAAAAGTTATTTTTACTTCACCAAGATAATTTGTGCTTGGTTGGACTATGTGAACTTTTGTTGAAAGACCCTCTATATAGATTGTCGCAGCTCCACTATCCAGGCTTTTTCCTGTATCAGTTCTGGTCAAGTTCCACTCTACAGTTACATCTTGTCCCGCATCTCCTTTGTTTTCTATTATAACCGAAATACTAAGATCTGGAATTATATTGTCAATTACAGTTATGTTCCTTACATCAAATGGTCCTCCAACTAAGCGTGTGAAAATTTCCTTTATTATGCTGTTAGAACCCTTGGTTACATTAACAATCCACTTCCAATTACCTTGAGTTGATGAAGAAGAGGTTGTATAGTTTCTGCTGTATATTCCTGTACTGACATGATCCATCGCGACATTATCTACTATTAGATTATTTAGTGGGTCGTACAAGCTTGTTTTTGCAGAATCAACATCTATATTTTTTACACTATCTGTTACAGTCGCCGAAACTTGTAATTTTTTTCCGACTGCTGCTTCTGCTGGTGCTTCTAAACTTAGTGCTAGCATCTCTACTACTGGTTTTTCAGAAACATTGAATGTGTAGTTATTCTCCTTGCTAACTGTAACACCAGCTAGAGTATCCCAATAGCTTGTGAAGGAGTAGAGTCTATATTGTCCAATGGGATCATCTGAAGCGAGTTCAAAGCTTGGTAGGGGTTCGATGGTTCCGTTTTGGTTTGTTACACTAATAATATTGTCATCGTTCCAAATTAAAACCTGGTTGGGATTTTTTATTTCAAAAGTGACATTAGAATTTGCTACGGAATTATTATCCATATCTTTAAGTGTATACTCAAGCCTTCCGGTATCGCCTTGATAGTAAATAGCCTCTTGAGTTTTTAGTGTTACATTAAGCTTGATATAAACTTTAAAAGTATCATTAGAAGTTCCAGTTTTTGGAACATTGTCTTTAGCATAAACAGTTATGTTGTAGGTTCCTCTTTCAGAAGTATTCCCCCAGCTATTTGGATAGTCGATGCTCCAAATGTTTGAAACCAAATTTGTCATGTTTTCTTGGTCCAAAGTCCCATTGGGTCTTGTGACATTTATTTTTACCCAATCGATTCCTGTTCCAGAATTATCAATAACAGTAGCATTTATCTGCAGTGAGTCCAGTTGTTCTATCTGATATTTTGAAAGATTGATTGTAATTGAGGGTGGGGCAGTTTCTAAAGAAAATCTATCTTCCCAAAGAGTTGAATTAAAATTATAATTAGATTTTGAAGAATTTACTCTGACAGAATAATTACCTAAAGGCTTTCCTGAAGAATCCCACGTACAGTTATAAGTCCCATCTCCTTTATCATCAGCTGAACAAACATCTACTGTTTCATTCAGAGTAAAATTAACTACTGCTCCAATTATAAAATTTGTACATTCATCAGTAACATTAGCTTCTAAAGGAATTTGGTCGCCTTGCCAATAAACAGAGTCTTGCAAAGGTTTTTCCAAATAATTTTTTAATTGACCTATTACATCGAAAGAGAAAGTGTCTGATTCATTAGATTTGTAACAAGTGTTGCTGTAATTTGCTTTCCAGTTATGATTTCCAACCTCTACAGAACAATTTGGATCGAAATCAAAAGTTGTGTTTCCATCAGTATCGCTTGTGTTAGATCCTACTTGATTCCAAGTACTGGAATAGAAAACCCAGAAGTTTACTGTTTCTCCTGAAACCCATTGGTTTTTGTCTAGATCTTTAAATCTTATTCCCAGAGTAACATTGTAATTTCCTTCCCTATTGACTGAAGTATCATTTCCAGTTAGATATTCTAGAGAAATATCATCGTTTTCTAGAGTTGGACCTGTTTGCGTAGAAGTGTTTTCCCAATCATGAGCCCAGTCTTTATATTCAAACTTATATTGTCTTGCTCCGATATCTGAACAAGAAAAAATAGAAATATACCAGTACAATTCTCCAGGTGGAGTTATTGTTTTTGTTTCTTGTTTTTCCCATCCAGTACTTTTATTTACCCATAGAGTAACATTTACCTCATCGTTTTCTCTGTCAGAAACATCAACAGTATAGTTAAAATATTCTCCCCATCCATCTAAGGAAGGTGAAACAATAAAATTTTCCAGCACTGGAGGATATTGAGTTTGTGTATTGCCAAAAAATTCACTAAAAGCAGGAGTGGTATAGTTTGCTGTTTCGTAAAACTTTACCCAATCAACAGCAGTTCCATATGTGCCATATCCGTCCGTACAACTCTCTATTACACTATCATCAGACGTAAATCTTGCTGCTAGTCCATTTCCTTGAAAGAGAATAGTTTCAGAACCTGTGCCGTATTTTTGACTAACTTCTGAACCATCTACATAGAGATATGCATAATCATATATAGGAGCCTCGGTACACCATTTCCAGTAAGTCTCTAAAGATTGTGCCCAAGTTCTATTCCATTCATAGCCTATTCCTGGGGAAGTAGACTGATTAGACCAAACATCCATATTATCTTCATATCCAGACCTCCAGTAAGGTTCTTCTGATATAATTTTTCCTTCCGACTTTGCACCATTTTCTATTACATCAAAATAAACGTAAAAAGTTCTGTTGGTGTTTGCTGGGGTAGTTCCATTTGCTATCCAACTAACATTTCCTCTAGTAAGAGTTTCATTCTCCCAGTCATGAGGGTGTTCATAGCTATCTTCAATTACTCTGATAGAATTTGGATCAAATGTTTTATCATCATCTCCTACTTGTTCTAGTAAAGCAGTAAAGTTTAAGGTCACATTGACAGAAGCGTTCTCTGCCTCAGAAGCAAAGCTTATATTTATAGGTAATTTATAATGCCAATTTGTATTCCACCATTCTGCCTTAGCTAAGGGAGAAAAATAAATAAAGAAAAATAAAGCCAATAAAAGCAAAATCATTTTTTTCATTTAATCCACCATATAATTTTTTCTCCAAAACCGAACTTTGATTTCTCAGTTTTGCTGTCAATTCGCTTCATTGATTTGAGTTTGTAGCAGTGTGAGTTTGCTGTAGACCACACCACATTAGCTTTTTTAGCTATTTGGTAAGTAGAGATGGGTACTTTTGACTCTCGAAGAATTTTAAGGATTTTTCCATCGGTAATTGAAGGTCTCATCTATATATTAATATATTAATAGAATAATATATTGATGTATTAATATACTAAAAACTTATTCTAATATTACTGGTCTAGGATATTCGGACTTTTTTGATAACTTTTCGATTTTTTCATTAAGCTCTTTTATTTTTGCTAATAATGATGCATCTCTTAATTCATCCCAACTTGTTTTCTTAGTTTCTGTTTCAACAGGTGGGATTTTTATTTCAGACTCTTTTTTGATTTCAGGTTTTTCCCTTAGCCGTTCCAAGTTTTTGCTTTTTGTTTCCATATAAGTTTTTTCAGAAATAACTCCTTCCCTATATTGATCTTCCAAAGTCGCTAATAAACTTTTAATAGACTCTATCTCTAGTTTTCTAGCTTTCTTTTCGCTTGTTTCATCAGTCAAAGTTTTTTGAGTTAATTGTAATCCTAAAATATCCTCCATCATTGCCTTTTGTTTTTCCAAGTCTTCTTTTATACTTGAAATTTGATTTCTCATTTCTTCGGTGTCTCTTGAAACCTTACTTTTTTCGATGACGCTGGTTTTTAGTTCCAAATCTTTTATTTTCTCTTCAATCTGGTTTAACCACGCAATCAAATTTTCAGGTTTTTTTCTAGTTTCTGCTTCTTTTACCTCATTCTCTATCTGCTGAAGTATACTTTTGTTTTTTTCAACAACTTCATCATAGCTTTCTTTTGATATGAGCCCTTGCCTGAACTGATCTCCTAAATTTTTCAAAAGACTTAGAATCTCATTTTTTCTTTTGTTTAATTCCTCGACATCTGCTCCAAGCTCTGGAGGTTTTAAAGCGTCTTCTAAAGCTGATTGCATATCTTCTTTACTCACTGTATTCTCAAGTTTAATTTTAACTTCATCCAAACTCTTGACCAATTCTTTGCTTAATTCTTCAACTTTTGTTATTTTTTCTTTAAAGGCTGAAAATTCTGAAAACCTTCTACCCATCTCAAGATAAATTTTTTCCGTTTTTCCAGCTTCTCTTTCTGTTCCAGATTTAAGTTCTTCAATTTTTTCAAGTTTTGATTCTATATCTTTAGTTATTTCAACTAAATTTTCCATACTTTTTATATTTTCAAGAATTTTTTGTGATTTTCTTATTTGATCGAGCAAATCCTTTGACATTCTTTCAAGTTTTTCTATTCTTGCTATGTTTTCACTAATCTCTGCTTCTCTTTTTCTGAGCTGACTCGCTATTTTTTCCGGTTTTATTTCAGAAACAATTTCTTCAATTTTATCAATTTTTGCTCCAGTTTCTTTTATGGTTGCATCTCTTTGAAATAATAAAGATCTAATTTCTCCTATGCTCTCGGCAAGTTCTTTTATTATTTCATCGGCATGAAATTTTACTTCTTTTAAAGCATTGACCTCTGCTCCAAGTTTTTCTACATCCATCAGAAGTTTTCTTAAATCTATCTCTTCTTCAATTTTTATTTTTGATTCTATCTTTGGCTCTTCGGGTTTTTTTGGTTCAATTTCTTCTGGCTCAGCTGTTTTCTGTTTAGCATATTCTTCACTTAAAATTTCTCCAACTGTTTTTTCTTCTTTCTTCTTTTTAGCCATTTACTCACTTTTTGATTGATTTAATCCTAGTTTTAATCGATTCAATATAAGTTTCTGCCATGCGCAGTTGACCAAGTTTTACTTTTTCTTTTGCCAAACCCAATTCTAGCTCTATATCATAAGTTTCTATTTTCTTCGCTTTTAACTTATTTACTTGATCTTCAAGTTCAGAAATTTCTTTTTCAAATTCTTTATATTTTCTCAAATCTTCTTCTGATATTCTTGAAGTGTCATGCAGTAATGGCCTAAACTCTATGAACCATGGTTTACCATCATTAAATTCTGGATTTTGTGTTAACACATTACCTGTTCGGAGTTTTGGTAAGGTGGCTGCATATTCTGGCCCGAACTTACTTTTCACTCTATTTATATCTCCACTGTACTTTGTTCTCAATTGGGCCTCGGAAGCTATTACAGCTCTAATTGCGCCCCTGAAATCTAACAATACTTGAGAAATCATTATCAAACCAATTCCCCATTTTCTGAATTCTCTTACACCGCGCTCCAAAGCTACATATCCTCCTTTCCCTCCATACTTTGGTAGTAAGCGGTGAACTTCGTCATAAACAATCAATAATTTTAATTTTCTTGCTTCTTCCCAAGGAACTGCAAATATTGTATCTATGGTTTTTCTAACAAAGTTATCTAGCTGAGCTGGTTTAAGTTTATTTATACAGAATATCGTTATCTCTCCTTTCTTCACATACTTTTCAATATCAATTTTTGTATTAGGGTCTGTGATGTCTACTATACTTCCTTTGAATGCTTTGGCATCTTCTGGTTTTAGACCAAACTTTTTGTATAAGCTAAGCATTTTTTCGTCTCTGCAACTTTTGATGAAGCCTGTCCATTGGGCTGTTGGATCAAAAACTATTATGGGTATTCCTTTTTTCAAGACTTCTTCTGCTATCACCATTGCTGCAACTGTTTTTCCAGAACCAGTTCCACCAGCAACTATCATGTGTTGAGTTAATTTATCAGTATCTACATACGCATTAACATCTGTTTCAGCAATTTTTCCAACGTTTATTCCTCTTGGTAATTTCTTGAAGTCTACTGGAAATACATACCTTGCTTTTCTTATCTTTTCTTTCCTCTTTCTCTTGTAGAATTTAAAACCGAAATAGCCAATAATTATAAGCAAAATTGCAATGTAAGTGAATTCACTCATGAGTATTGCCCAAAGCATTGTGATTATCCATGGAGTTTTAACAACTCTGAATGAATCGGTCGAACTTGCAAATTTTGAATCATAGTATGCTGCAACTTCTATCATGTATTTTCCTAGTTTTGTATCTTCAGGTATTTCAAACTTTTTGACAAATGTTAGAGAAGTTTCTATTGCGCGAGTATCTTGGTATATGCCTATTATCTCGCCCGTTTCTATTGAGCTAATCGTATAGTTGAGAAAAACATCTACTTTTTTTGTCATCCCAAGATTGTATAAGTATAATCGAGTAGTCAACAGACGTCCTGGTATCACTTCTTTTGTTATAGTTTCTACTTTTATGTCTAGCAAAGCTTCTCTTATAGGCGTGACTCTTAAAATTGTAGCAATCTCTTGAGTACCTCCTGCTGTTTTAATAATTATTGTTCCTGTGTAAATTCCAGGTAAAGTTGTTGGCAAAGCATGGAATTTTATTCTTGCATAGTCTCTACTCTTTGCTGGTATGGATATTGAAGTTTCTTCAAATTGTGTGAATTCCCAAATTCTTCCCTCCACTGAAAGCTCTGCAGTAATTTTCTTATCTAAATTGTTTTGGATTGCTATTGAAGTTATTTGATATTCTCCTGGATGCAAAGTAATGTCTAACTGATTAGTTGAAACTTCTAGAGGTATAGGTTTTTCTGGAGGTGCAGATGGTCCACTGGGACCTCCTGGTCCACCTGGGCCACCTGGCTCACTTGCTGGACAATCTTGTGGACAAACAGCATTTGATTCTCCATACGTTGAATCACATTTGTTATCTCCACAAATATATTGAGCAATGACAAAAGCTGAAAGACTTGATGGATTGGCAGAAACCAAATTGTTTCCTATCAGAGTAGAATTGAGCCTATTCCAGCTTGAGCTGCAACTTTGACCAGAGAATGACCAATTGGCACAATGATAGATTCCTAATAAGTTTTCGTTTGTATAGCTTGTCCCTGAATAGTTTAGACTTACATTCGCTGAATCATAAGATAGAATTGTTTCTATTGCTATTACTCTCAAAGCTCCTGCCCCTATTTTTGATACAGGAACTTCGTCTATCAAAATAGGATCTTGGACTGACTGAGTTATTGGAGTGTTGTTTGTTTCAATTATATGTCCAAATGATCTGATCTCCAAATCATAACTTCTATTGCTTATTGTTGCATTATAAAATCCTGTTTCATTTGTTTGGATAGTAAATATTTTTTGATCGATTCCAACTCTATATAAATTAAATTCAATTTGGACTGGGCTACCTTCTGCATCTTTTGCTGTTCCATTGAATATAATTGGCAAGTAAACTTCAAACCAGCCTGTAGTTGAGTTCCAGTTATTTTCATCGTCTCTTGCATAAAATACTAAATCATAATTTCCTACCTCAGAAGTGTCAGAAAATTCTAATCTCCATGTTGTAAGAGATATATTTGTCATGGAATAATTCGCATGAGTTGTGTTTGGATAGGTCACTTGGGTTATAACTTCTTCTACACCAACATTATCTGATGTATTAACTTCTATTGTTGAGTTGTTGTTTGGTTCTACAGAATCTGCATGAACTCCTGTGAAAAACGGTTTTGTGACATCTGGATAGATAATTGCATTTTCCTCTGAGTCTGTTGAAGTTGCATCATAAACTGTATAATTTCCTGTGACGTAGAGAGTGTAATTTTTAGCATCTGTTAGTTCTGGAGCTGTACAGTTTATTTCCCAAACCAAGTAATAAGGCTTTGTCGGATCTGTTAAGAATTTTGTACTTATAATTGGGCACTCTGTTTCATTGAAAGCGACATTGAATTCAACATTTTCACCTTGTGGGTCTTCTCCCCAAGTTGCAGTTGTATAGATTGTTATATTGTCACCTGTTGTAACACTTACTGGATTGGTTTGGTTTGGAGATATTATATTGACAGAAAACTTTGTAACTCTTAAGAATGTTGAAGTATTTAGTTGCTGAGGTAATGCAGAAGAATTTGTTACTGTTATATTGACAAAATAAATTCTCATCAAATCATCACCCAACTCTGAAAGTGAAGGTGCAGAATAATTAACTGTCACTGAACCAGAAGACTGGTTTTCTACTGTTATCGAGGATTGGGTTGTTCCTATGTATGCTGAACCATTACCAACTGAGGATAGTTCAAAGGTTATTGGAACATTTCCTGTGTTGTTTAAAGTTATATATCCAATAACTCCTTGTTGACCTGCTCCAACTGTTAGCATTGGGAAACTTTCTGGTTCTCTGCTCCATGTCTTGTTTGGGGGTATAGTTATTGTAAGTATTACTGTGTCTGAAGTTGTTGGAGCAGAAGCATT
>JAUWXZ010000013.1 GCA_030616125.1 Candidatus Aenigmatarchaeota archaeon | reverse complement strand
AGAAAATCTTGGTTTAATTACATTGCAATCAATCACTTTACTTTTTAACTCTATTTTAAATTTTCCAGACTTGCCATCATTGATAAATTCAAAAGCATCAATGTAAGCAGAATCTTGCATAATTTTCAGAATACTTTTTATCAGCTTAGAAGCTCTGATAACACATTCTTTTTTTCCTATCCTTTCTCCATTTTTGATCGTAGACAAAGCATCTGCTAAAGTATCTTGAAGCATATTTCTCACTAAGCTAATTTAATTTAAAGGCTTTAAAAAGTTTAAAAGTAGTTGGTAAGAGTGAAAATTTTTTATTCAAGCAAATGTTTGATATACGGAAGTTCTGAGCATCCGGAATCTCCAGAAAGAGTTTTTTCTACAGCCAAATTCTTAAAAGAAAAAGGGTTTGAGTTCATTGAACCGAAACCCTGTTCTGAAGAAAATTTACTATTAGCACATAGCAAAGAACATGTGGAAAAAATTAAAAGCGAGGAATTTTGGGATTCTGATACTCCAGCCTATCCAGGAATCTTTGATTTGGCGAGGTTAGCTGCTGGTTCTGCTATTGAGGCGATGAAAACAACATTAAAAGGTGAAAATTCATTTTCTTTGATGAGACCTCCTGGGCATCATGCAGGAATTGATGGTAAAGCCTTAGGAACTTCATCTTTAGGTTTTTGTTATTTCAACAACATCGCAATAGCAACTAAATTTGCACAAGAAAAAATGGGTGTGAAGAAAGTTTTAATTCTAGATATTGACTGCCACCAGGGGAATGGGTCCCAAGAAATTTTCTTAGGAAATCCAAGGGTTTTGTATATTTCTTTGCATAGATTTCCATTTTATCCGGGAACTGGTGAAAAATCAGAGGAAAATTGTTTGAATTATCCATTAAGTTCCGAAACAACAGAAGAACAATATCTTAAGATTCTCGTTAAAGCATTGGAAAAAGTTAAAAAATTTAACCCAGACTTAATTGGGGTATCTGCTGGTTTTGATGCCTATAAAGAAGATCCTTTAGCAGGACTTAATTTAGAAAAACAAACTTATCAGAAAATTGGAAAAATGATAAAAGACTTGAAAAAACCAACTTTTATTGTATTAGAGGGTGGGTATGGAAAATATTTTCCAGAATGTGTTTATCAGTTTTTAAAAGGCTTAGAATAAATATAATTTGAAGAAAATGGAAGACTTGGACGAACTTGAATTGAATGAAATATTAATTTGGTACTCTGAGCTGGGACTTAAGTCTGCTTTAGAGAAGAAAGAAAACATAAAGTTTGTGCCTGTTGGAAAGAAAGAGGTTATACAAAAATATGGCATAGAACCTTATGTGCAACGTGTAAAATATGAAATTAAGGAAAATAATGTGAAGCATATTTTTCTAACAGGTCTTGGTCCATATGCAAGTACTGCTGTTCAGGTTTCAGACAAGCTTGCTCAAGATAAAGATATTGAGATAAAAAGAAAGTTTGTAAGATTGGAAGACATCTTACCAAAAGCAGCTTACTATATAGTACCTAAACATTAACTTAAAATCTTCAATTATTTCGTCTGTGCCCCAAAGGATTTCCCCGTTTTTCTTGTCCTATCTTAAGTGCGCCGAGCGGGATTCGAACCCGCGTTGCAAGCTATCTTTGGACTATTCTTGGAAGGCTCGCGTCTTGACCTTCAGCCATTTAAGTAGACTGGACCATCGGCGCATGAAATAACTAATTCTAATAATAATTTAAATATTTTAAAAGAAGTTAACCTAGTAAAAAACCATATTCAATTCTTTTTCTGATTATTTCTATTTCTATTTCTTTGCGATATTTTTTGCTTTGATGAATTTCCACAATTTTTTTGTCATTTCTGCAGGCGAAAGTTTTCCTCCACCAAAAACTTTCTCTAAACTTTCTTTTCTACCTTTGAAAGAAATACCATATCCACCAAAAGCTTTTTTCTTACCCATTATTAATCATCTCCTTAATTTAATTCAGTCTATAAGTATAAATTTATCCCAATTCTAGTTCTCTCCTAATCCAGTAAGTTTCTTCTTCAGTTCTTTCTCTTGGTTTTTCTTCTTTTATTTCTTCTTCAGGTTTTTTCTCAGTTTCAATTTTAATCAATTTTACAATTTCATCCAACTCCTTATCATTTGTTTTTTTAATTTTTGTCAGCCACCATTGGTTCCAATTAATTCCATCATCTTTTCTCCTAGGAATAACGTGTAAATGGAAATGAGGAATTGATTGCTCAGCAGTTTTTCCGCTGGCTTGAAAAATGTTTACTCCGTCGGCTTGAAGTTTTTCTTTGATTTTTAAACTTATTTTTTTAGCTACAACAAGAATATGCTGAAGATCATTTTCCTCAATATCAAAAATATTTTCAACATGTTTTTTTGGAATAATTAGCGTGTGACCTAAAGCCAGGGGGTTTATATCAAGAAATGCTATTACTAATTCGTCTTCATAAACGATTTTTGCAGGTATTTGTTTGTTTATTATTTGGCAAAAAATACAGGGTCTTTCTCCCATATTGTTAATTTTAAAAGAAGAACATTTAAGTTTAAATTTATTTAAAGCCGATGAATAGCTATGAATATTTGTAGTGTTAATTTTAGAGTAAAATAATAATTGAATTAGGTGAATCAGATGCCAAAAGTTAAAAAACCAAGATCGGGTAGCCTAGCCTTCTGGCCAAGAAAGAGAGCTAAAAGAATTTACCCAGCCATAACTAGATACCCAGAAACAGAAAAACCAAAGATTCTTGGATTTGCTGCCTACAAAGCAGGGATGACCCAAGCAATTTTAACAGATACAAGAAAAGGTTCTCCAACTTTTGGACAAGAAATTGCAGTTTCCACTACTGTACTGGATTGTCCACCTTTAAAGGTTTTAGGGCTAAGAGCTTATCAGGAAACAACGAAAGGGCCGAAGGTTCTAAATGAAGCCTGGATAAAAGAATTACCTAAAGATTTAAAAAGGAAAATAAATCTTGGAAAATTAAAAACAGAAGAAAAACTTGCTGAGATTGAAAGTAACTTAAACCAAGTTTCCAAGCTTAGGATGATAGTTTCCACTCAACCAAGACTTTCTGGAATTGGAAAGAAAAATCCAGAAGTTTTTGAAATAGAAATAGGAGGAAAAGACCCAAAAGAAAAATTTGAATTTGCCAAAAAATTACTAGGAAAAGAAATTTCTCCCAAAGATTTTGCAAGAGAGGGAGAACTGATTGATGTTATTGCTGTAACTAAAGGAAAAGGTACAGCCGGTCCAGTAAAAAGGTTTGGAGTAAAAATTCAGACAAGACATGCAAAACAAAAAAGAAGGCACGTGGGATCTTTAGGTCAACAGAGACCTGGAAAAGTTAGATGGACTTTGCCTATGGCTGGTCAGTTAGGATTTGGAAGGCGTACAGAATTCAACAAAAGAATTTTACAAATTGGTGAGAAAGGAGAAGAAATTACTCCCAAGGCAGGTTTCAAAAGGTACGGAATTATTAAAAGTAACTATTTACTAATCGAAGGTTCAATTCCTGGATCAAAGAAAAGGTTGATTTTATTGAGGCTAGCTATAAGATCAAAAATAAAATTATTAATCCCAGAAATAAAAGAAGTGATTAAATGAAAGTTGATATTTTTGATTTAGAAGGGAAACCGATAGGAAAAATTGATTTACCTGAAGTTTTTAAAGAACCAGTAAGAGAAGATTTGATTCTTCGTGCAGTCCTAGCAACCCAGAGTAAAAAAAGGCAAGCTTATGGTGTCAATGTTTTAGCAGGAAAAAGAACTTCAGCTCATTATCATGGTAGAAGAAGACTCAGACCAGACGTAGTTATGATGAATAGAGAAATGGCGAGGATGCCGAGATTGCATGGGAGAACTACTCCTCATTTATTATTTCAGGCAAGGTTTGCTCCTCAGGTAAGAAAAGGAAGAGTAGCCCATCCTCCTAAGGTAGAAAAAATTTGGGTTCAAAAAATTAACCAAAAAGAAAGAAGGAAAGCCACAAGGTCAGCAATAGCTGCTACTGCAAAAAAAGAATTGGTTTTGAGAAGAGGGCATAAAGTAAAAAATATAAAAGAATTACCCATCATAGTTGAAGACAAAATCCAAGGATTAAAAAAAACAAAAGAAGTTGTAAAATTTTTTAAAAAAATTGGTTTGGAGAAAGAACTAGAAAGAATCAAAAAGAAAAAAATCAGAGCCGGAAAAGGAAAAAGACGAGGGTTTAAATATCGAAAAAAGAAAGGCCCACTTTTTATTATTACAAAAGATGGGGGCATTGCTAAAGCTATAAAAAATATGTCTGGAGCTAATTGCTGTAGAGTTGAAAATCTCTCTGCAGAGATTTTATCTCCTGGAGGGGCGCCAGGAAGGTTGGTTATTTTTACCAAATCAGCTCTAGAAAAATTGGGTGAATAGGATGGATCCTTTTAAAATTTTACGTTATCCTTATATGACAGAAAAATCTGTTGCAGTAATAGAAAAAGAAAATAAAATAGTTTTTGTTGTGGCTAGAAAAGCAAATAAAAAACAAATAAAAGAAGCGTTTGAAAAGGTTTTTGAAGTAAAAGTAGACAATGTAAATACTGAAATAACTTTAAAAGGTGAAAAGAAAGCATTTATTAAGTTAAAACCTGAGTTTAAAGCTGGAGATGTTGCTGTAAAGTTGGGGATAGTATGAGTTGTAGTGGAATATGGGGTGCTTGGCATTATCAGGAGTTACTTACAACTGCTATACATTCTTTAATTGAAACTAAAGGTGAAATTTTAAAGCGAATAGAATCTAAGTTAAAGAAAAAGTTTGGTGCAAAATATGGGTAAGAGAATAATTCCAAGAGCAAGAGGAAAAGGTGGACCTAGATACAGGGCCCCATCACACAGATATTTTGGTAGAGTTGAATATTTTCCTCCTAGTAAAATTACCGGTAAAGTTGTTGATATAGTCCATGATCCAGGAAGGTCTGCCCCCCTAGCAATAATTAAAACTCAAGAAGGAAAAAAAATTCTACACATAGCTCCAGAAGGTTTAAGTGTTGAGGATTTGGTTACCTATGATGATCAAGTTGCTGTAGGGAATGTTTTACCTTTATCAAAAATTCCAGAAGGTACAAAAATATTTGGAATAGAAACTTTTCTAGGCTCAGGCCCTAAGTTTTGTCGCAGCTCAGGAAGTTTTGCTACGGTTTTAGGGAGAACTAAAAATAAAATTACAGTCCAATTTTCTTCTGGAAAAATTGTAGAGTTGAATGCTAACTGTAGAGCAAGTATAGGAATACCAGCAGGTGGCGGTAGACTAGAAAAACCATGGGTAAAAGCTGGAAAAGAATATCATGCTTTGTCTGCTCGTGGCAAATTGTTTCCAAGATCAGCAGGAGTTGCTATGGGTGCAGTGGATCATCCATATGGAGGAAGCAGTAAAAGACCAAGACCCTCAAAAACGGTAAGCCGTAATGCACCACCTGGAGCAAAAGTTGGTAGTATAGCAGCAAAAAGAGTTGGTAAAAAGAAAGGTAGATAAAAATGCCAAAAGAGTTTCATTTGTACGGACGCAACTTGGATGAGTTGAAAAAAATGAGTATAGAAGAATTTTCTAGATTAGTTGGTTCAAGAACTAGACGTACATTAAAAAAAGGCATGACCGAACAACAGAAAAAACTTTTGGAGCGGATAAGAAAAAATCCAGAAAAATTTCATAAGACTCACTGCAGAGAGATTGTTATTTTGCCAGAGATAGTTGGAACTAGACTTGGGGTTTTTAATGGAAGAGAGTGGGTTTCTGTTTTTATTACTCCGGAAATGATAGGAAGACGTTTGGGAGAATTTGCTCTAACAAGAAAAAAAGTTAAACATTCAGCTCCTGGGGTGGGTGCTAGTCGTGGATCGAAACACTTTGCTGTTAAATAATTCTATAGTGATATAATGCAAGCTATTGCGAAAATTGAAAATGCAGGGATCTCTTTTAAAAGTTCCTTAATTGTTTGCAGATCAATTAAAAATATGAGCTTAGCTAAAGGAAAAAAACTTTTAGAAGATTTGATAGAAGAGAAAAGAAGTTTGAAAGGAAAATATTATACCAGTGCATGCAAAAAAATCTTAGAAGTTCTTAAAAGTACCGAGGCAAATGCTAGGTCAAAAAACTTGAATTTAGAAAAACTTTTTATACTCCCCAAAGTCAATAAAGGTTCTAAGTTAATTACACCGAAATCTAGGTCAAAATTTAGAGGAAGAAAATCAAAACAAACAAATTTAGAAATAATTTTGGAAGAGAGATAATGGTAATAGAAAGAGTTTTTGTGAAGGAGGGAATAAAGAGGTCTAATGTAGAGAATTTTCTGGCAAAAAAATTTGAAAAGGCAGGTTATTCTCATACAGAAATTTCTCGTACTCCACTTGGAACAAGAATATTAATTTACGCTAATAAACCCGGTTTGGTTGTTGGGAGGTCTGGAAAAAGAATTTTCGAATTAACAGAGGAGATAAAAGAAAAATTTGGGTTTGAAAATCCTTTGTTGGATGTGAAAGAAGTTGAAAATCCTTTATTGGACGCTCAGATAGTTTCTAGAAGAGTTGCTCGAGCCTTGGAGAAAGGAACCAATTTTAAAAAAGTTGCAAATTATTATTTACAAAGAGTAATAGAAGCAGGGGCAACAGGAATAGAAATTAAAATTGGTGGGAAACTTACCGGTTCTCAAAGGTCAAGATTTCAAAAATTCAGACAGGGATTTGTTGCCCATTCTGGGGACTATGCTGATAAGCTTGTTGAGAAAGGTTACGCTCAGGCGTTAGTCAAGGCTGGGGTTATTGGTGTTCAGATAAGGATAATGAAAGAGGGAATAAAAGAATTTATATATAAAAAGGAAATAAAAAAAAAGGAGGAAATGTCAGTTGAAGGGTCTATTTAGAACTAAATTGGAGTTTATTCTTAACATTAGTACAATTTTTTGGGTAGTAAATTTTAAGATAGGATAAAGAATGGCAATATTAAAAATTAAACAAATAAAAGGAATGAAGTCTGAGGAACTAAATAAAAAACTTTCTGAACTGAGACTGGAATTAATGAAAGAATCTGGAAACGTTAAAATGGGTCGACCGATAAAAAATCCTGGAAAAATTAAAGAGCTAAGAAGAACAATTGCTCGAATTTTGACTGTTAAAAAAGAAAGAGGTAAAGAATAAAAAATGCCTGAAGTTTGTCCCAAATGTGGTTTGCCTTCGGATATCTGTATTTGCAAAACGATAGAAAGGGAAGCGCAGAAAATAAGAATTTCCGTCGAAAAAAGAAGATTCGGAAAACTAACAACAATCATAGAGGGAATAACAAATAATGCAAAGGAACTCGCATCTCAGCTTAAACAAAAACTTGCCTGTGGTGGAACTTTCAAAAACAATCGAATTGAACTGCAGGGGAATCATAAAGAAAAACTAAGAGAAATACTTGTAAAACTTGGCTATAATGAAGAACAAATAGAATTAAGTTAATCCAGCATAAAATTCAGTATATGCCCATAACCCCCCAAAACATAGTAAAACATGAACTTTGCGGTCTGTCAGTTAAAATAAGTAAAAGTACTGATTCGACTCAAAAAGGTTTAAAGGGGAGAGTAATAGACGAAACCTACAATACAATAAAAGTTGAAACCAAAAAAGGAGAAAAAATTATACCAAAAACTAACACAATATTTATATTTACTCTGCCAAATAAAACAAAAGTTGAAGTTGAGGGCAAAATGTTAATAGGAAGACCGGAAGATAGAATAAAGAAGAAATTTCCAAGGTGGTAAACATAGTCAAACAAAAAGTTAGAAATATAGGAATTGTTGCTAAGCCACCAAAAAAAGTCTGTCAAGATGTTTTATGCCCATGGCATGGCTCTATTAGCCTTAGGGGGAAGGTTTTAGAAGCGAAAGTTATTTCAGCTAAAGCCCCCAGGACAGCAATAGTAGAAAGAGAATATTTGCACTATTTGCCAAAATATGAAAGATATGAGAAAAAAAGAAGCAGAATCGCTGTTCATAATCCAGATTGTATTAATGCAAAAGAGGGTGATAAAGTAAAAATTGCTGAGTGTAGAAAATTAAGCAAAACCAAGGCCTTTGTTATCATAGAGAAACTAACTTAATCTATTTAAAGTTTATTAAAAACTATTCTATTTAAAAATTCCAAATTAGTATTTAAAAGAGTGAGCTGAATGAAAGCAGTTAAAGCAAGAATAACAAAAGCGTTAAATGTAGGTAGCTATTTAATCTGCCCAGATAACTCAGGGGCAAAAGTTTTAAAAATAATTTCAGTTTTTGGTTACAAAGGAAAGAAAAGAAGATACCCAAAAGCAGGAGTGGCAGATATGATTAAGGTTTCAGTAAAACAAGGTGATGTAAAAATTAGAAAGCAAATCGCTAATGCAGTTATAATAAGACAAAAGGCCGAATACAGAAGATTGGACGGATTACGAGTTTCTTTTGAGGATAATGCTGCTGTTCTGACTGATGAGAATGGGGAACCAAAGGGTACTAAAATTAAGGGCCCAGTTGCAAAAGAAGCAGTAGAAAGATTTTCAGTTTTAGGGAAAATTGCAAGTATAGTGGTTTAAATGAAAAGACCGATATCAAAAAAACCAAAAAAACAAAGAAAATTTTTGTTCACAGCCCCTCTACATCTAAGAAGAAAATTCATGTCTGCACATCTGTCAAAGGAACTAATAGAAAAATACAAAACTAGAAGTTTTCCTTTAAGGAAAGATGATGAAGTGGAAATAATGAGAGGAAAATTTATCGGCAAAACAGGAAAAATTTCAAAGGTAGATTTGAAAGAATATAAAGTTTACATAGATGGAATAAAAGTTAAAAGAACTGATGGAACAACAAGACTTAAAGCAATTGATCCTTCAAATTTAAAAATTTTGAAGTTAAATTTAACTGACAAAAAAAGAATTAAGGTTTTGGAAAGAAAAATGAAAGGAAAGGTAATAAAAAATGTCTAAAATTAAGAGATTACTGGCTCCAAAATTTTGGAAAGTGCCTAAAAAGCAAGCAAAATTTGTAGTTGCTCCTAGACCAGGACCACATAAAAAATTTGAGTCAATTCCTTGGCAGATTGTTTTAAGAGATATATTGAAGCTGGCTGACCCTGGGAAAGAAGCCAGAACAATTATAAACAGAGGTGAAATTTTAGTAGACGGAAAAATAAGAAAAGACCATGCTTACCCTGTTGGATTATTTGATTCAATTACCATACCAAAAACTAAAAAATTTTATAGACTTGTTCCAACAGCAAAAGGTCTTGAACTGATGGGAATTCCAGAAAAAGAATCAAATCTAAAAATTTGTAAAATAAATAATAAGACCATCCTTAAGAAAGGAAAATTACAATTAAATCTACATGATGGAAGAAATTTGTTAGTAGAAAAGGATATCTACAAAAATGGTGACTCAATTTTAATTGAACTTCCTAATAAAATTGTTAAACATGTAAAATATGAGCCAAACAATCTTGTAATTGTTATAAAAGGAAAGAATTCTGGCAAAACAGGAAAAATAAAAAGTATAGAAGCTAAAAAAACAATTTGCGAAATAGACAGATCCATTTTTGAACTAAGAAAAGATCAACTTGCGATTATAGGTGAAGATAAACCGTTAATAAGTGTGAGTAGATGAACCCGCTGCGTGAAATAAAGATAGAAAAAGTTACTTTAAACATTGGCTGTGGAAATGATTTACCAAAAATAGAAAAAGCGAAAAAACTCTTAGAAAATTTAACAGGAAGAAATCCTTTGGTTACACTTTCAAGAAAAAGAAGTACGTTTGGAGTGATAAAAGGAAAGCCAATGGGAGTAAAAGTTACTTTGAGAAAAAAGAAAGCAGAAGAATTCCTTAGATTAGTTTTTCAATCTTTAGAAAATGAATTAAAACCCTCACAATTTGATTCCCGAGGTAATTTTAACATTGGGATAAAAGAATACATTGAGTTGCCCGGGATAAAGTACTTACATGAAGTGGGGATGTTGGGTCTGGATGTTTCTGTTGCTTTAGAAAGATCTGGATACAGAATCAAAAGGAGGAAAGTCCAAAAAAGAAAAATCCCTTCAAAACACAAGATTAATAAAGATGAAGCAATAAATTGGGTAAAAGAAAAATTTGGTGTTAAGGTTGAATAAACAAATGGAACTGGCAAAATTGAACGGAATAATTTTGAAAAAAGCTGAAATAGAAGATGATACTATTGGTGTTTATTCTAGAGTTTTTGAACGAATCGATGAGTTAGACTCCGAAGAAATTGTACTTTGTTTAGGAGACATGGGCGTTTAGATGAAAAAATATGGAAAAGGAACAAAAGTATGCAGGGCATGTGGAAGCCATAATGGAGTAATTAGAAAATATGGTCTATTTTACTGCAGAAAATGTTGGAGAGAGGAAGCAAAAAAGGTTGGATTTAAAAAATATTAGCTAATTTTACAACTATTATTAAACTTTTTTCTTGTCAAAACCAAATTTAAAAGGGGAACTTAGTGTCTGATAAAGGCAAAAGAAAAAGTTTAGAAAATCATTGGGCAACCTTTGGAAAATGGAGTTTTGTTTCAATAACAGTTTTTTTATTTTTTTCCGGGATAACTCTTTTGCTTGGAAAAATCGAGGGAATTAATAGATTAGCAGGATTTGTATTATTGTTTCTTGGTATTTGGATGTTTTGGGTTGTTTCTAAATTACCCGAAGTACGTTCTCGTTTAAAAATAATTTTTAGCAGAAGGAGATGAAATGTTAAATCTTATTTTAGAATCCTTTGTTTATTATATTCCAGCTTATTTTGTGAATGCGGGCATTTTGCTTGTTTATTCTTTATTTGGAATAGGCATTTCTCTTTCACCTAAGATTTTTGGAACACAAAGGAATTTTGGTGGTTTATTTTTTTCAATTTTTTGTGGTGGAGCAATCGGTTTGTTGGTTTCAAGTTTTTGGCTTGGTATTTTTCTAGGAATTGGAGCATGGTTAGGAGCTTTAGGAGGAAGTTTTCTAAAAAGAAGAGTTGGAATGAAGTCCGGTAGTTCAGCACCTTTGTTAGATCAGCTCGATTTTATCATAGGGGCCACATTGCTCGGATGTCTCATTTTACCACCCAAGTTTGAACATTTTCTAATAATTCTTCTTGTAACACCTTTCATTCACAGAGCAACTAATATCATTGCCTTTAGACTGGGAATAAAAAATGTTCCTTATTGATTTTTATGAAAAATAAAAAAGTATATTTATCGTTTTTCCTAGGGTTGTTAATTATTTTTC